>NZ_JBVBZF010000025.1:0-21864 GCF_057447755.1 Fusibacter sp.
AGTACAGGGCGTATCATACACGTCCCAAACTATAAGGTTTTCACAGACCATTTGGCAAATTACACCATTGGTTTTGAATACATTTGGAATGAAATCAGCATATTGCTGACATTTGAAAGTGAGTGGCAAAAGGCAAAGGGGTTATTTTTGAAAATTGCTGAAAAGCATACGCTTCACTTAAGCGAAGAAATAGAAAAACGCATGAAATTAGCGTCCAAAAAATATATGATCCTCTATAAAAATTTAACACCTATTGTATATACAGATGTAAAGGAAAGTGGTGTACAGCTTACAATCCGCTACTTATGCGCACCACATCAAAGAAGAAGTACCAAAGAAGCTATTTGGGAAGATATTCTTGAAATTATAAAAACTGAAAACAATATTGATTTAGCATATCCAACAATGAGAATGACGGTCGATGCCAATGTTTTGGGGGCGGAAAATGGCGACAAATAAACCCGTGCTTAAAATAGGGCTCATAGGTGGTATTATCCTTATATTGATCTTGATGGGCTTATTTTTAACACCAGGTCCTAGGGCAAAAGTTGTCATGACCACCTTGACTGAAATCGAAAAGTATAAGTTAAAAAGTGAAATTGATGTGAAGATTCCAACGGATAAGCTCAAATGGTTTCCTGAGATGATTTGGTATGATGCATCTTACGGTTACAATCAAAGTCATCATACAGACATCTCCCTAACGATTTTATATAGTTTTGGAAATTTCAATCAAGGGGTCTCAAGAATATTTGATAAGTCATCTCCCTATTACTCATCTTTTTATGGTGCATACATCATTCAAAATAAAGGAAGTGGTTACCCAGAAAATCTCGAACAGCTTGCTGAAATACCAACTTATGACTATGAAAATTTGATTTTAAGGGATTTGGGAGACCCAAACTACAGGGGTGCTTTTCAATATCAAGTTAATACAGTCGAAGATAATATCACATACTTGGATCAGGAAGGCTGGCAAAAAATTGATTTAGATATACAAACCCATGGCCTTTGGCATAATAAAAAAGAAACCTTAAACCATTACATCCAATTTGGTATCCCCAAACAGGATCCCACAGGAAATGATTTTGAAAAGGTTTCTTTAAAAGGCAGGTTGTACTATAAAGAAATGGACTCGGAAAATGCGATTGCCTTATATATTATAACAAGAGATCAAGACTTGCTCGAAGCCACAGATCGACAACTACTATCTCGAACATCATTAACTTTAAAGCATTAATTATCGTCTACAAAGATCGTCGAGGAATGCATAAATTTCCCTTACACCCTTGTGCCAATTTTGATCTTCAGCATAAGTTGTGTTGAGCCATTCTATAGCATCTGTGTCTTGAGAATTTCTTTTTTCAAGACTATTTTTTATGGTATTAATTGCAATCTGAGTAGTGTCAGAAAGTGTGGTATTGTATGATTCCCAGCTGTAATAGACGTTATAAGGATTATTTATAATTTTATCTTTATTAGGATTATTATTAGGGATAAAGCTCTGTTCTTGACCGATGATTGAAAGCAATAAAAGGGGGTCAATATCGTTTAATTTGGCGATGTTCACAATACGATTTAGATAGGGTGATTCTCCAATATAGCTGCCTCTGATATTGATTAAATAGCTCTTTAATGCCATGAAATCAAAGGGTTTATAATAAAATAAATTTTTTTCGCTTTCGGGATAGTCATAAAGAATTGTTACAAGATACTGCCCTTCCATTTTTTTTACACTGAGGGTTTTCATCAATAAAACCTTGTCAGTGACAAAGGGATTTTCGTAAGCAGAAAGAGACCTTTCGATGATTATGGCTGGTTTGGACTCTAAAACATCAGGTGTTGAAAGCACAATTGCAGAACCGAGTGTAAAACCAATTATTGCAAGGATAATAAAGGTAATTGCAAACTCCGTATTGAAAAAATAGGTATTTATAAATGTCCAAATTGGGTTTTTCCTATGTGTTTTTGCCGTGCTTGTGGCTTGGTAGTGGTGCTGGTGCTGGTTATCTGCAAGTGTTCGCGGCATGAATGTTTGATCATTTTCTTGTGAATAAGCAATCACAAATTCAAGAATATCACCAGTTTCTAATTTTAGGTCTGTACTTTGGTCGATCCAATTTGAAGCAAGCTCTATTTGAGTGGAAGGGGGTAAGTCTAAGTCAAATATAGATTTGAAAACATCATATTTAGAGATGTCATAATTACTCTGACCTATCGTACTGGATAAAATATTATATTTTAAGGCCTTCTTATATTCTTGGTCAACGCCATCAAGATGTTTATCAAGGACTTGATGAACCGTGTTTGATAGTATTTCTGCACGTTCGCGTTGAGAGGCTGCGATATATTTTGTAGCGATGTAATTCTTTATTTTGATCAAATCATTGACGGATAGTATGAGCCATTGTTTCAATTGTTCTATAATCGTATCCAATTTCACGCCTCCTCTCTGTGTTTATTATAAAAGAATTCGTGGCATTAGACAATCTATTGAATACATAAGTTTCTTTTGTTAAAATAACAATACGAAAACAAATATACTTCAGGAGGAAATATGCATAAATTTAGAAATTCAGTTTTGATACTCATGTTGATTGTCTTAACGGTGATTATTTCAGGTTGTACTAAATTTCAGAGTAGTATTAAAGACCTCAAGGCGGAAACTTTTGGTATTGAGAGAACTTTCAACGTATATGACGACTTTGGCAATCAAACGATGACCGTCACAGGTAAGAGTACAGATATTCAACCTTCAGAAGTAGAAAATGTCCTTTTAATTACAATTGATGGTTATTCTTGGCAGCATGTTGGGTCCTCGATGATTGCAGTTGAGACAGGTCTTGAGAACTTGGTGGAAACCTATGATGTCAATCAAACGGTTGATACCACAGCAGAGGGAAAAGGCATACTAACAACTCTTGACCGATCAATTAATAAATTTAAATCGGAACTAACAGGTCTTAAAAGAGTAATTGTCATCAAGAATCAATCTGGTGTTATAATTGCAGTTTATGAAGGTGATAACGTATTGGTAGAAGAAAGCAGTTTACCGTCGTCTACTAAAATTCTCATAGACAATAAGCGTATGACCATTTATAGATGCGATTTCGAAATATTCGAAGCAGGTATGTTGAAATAGTTTGTAAAAGTCCTGAAATTTTCAGGATTTTTTTATGCAATGCTTAGTTATTCTATATTTAGATTAAGATTGTTATGTTTACATAAAGTTACAATTGGTCTATACTAAAATGGAATCTTTAGCCACTAGAATCTGTTTTTTAACCACTTTGTCAACCATGGAATGGTGTAAATTAAAGAAGGTGAAAGCATGAATTTCAATCTATTAAGTCTAAGTGAATTCATATCCTGTATCTATCTCTCCATAATATTTTTATTGCTAATGGAACTGAGATTTCCTAAAAAAATGACAACTTTGACGATTGTTATTTTTGTCATTTTATCTTTTTTTGGTTACTTGAGACTTAAGCATTTTGGTTATGATAGTGGAATGGCTTCAGCTGTATCTTTAACGATCCCTTCTATGATACTCTTTTATATACTCTCAAAACATAGAGACAGTCGCTTTTTCTTCACCTTCTGCTCAATCGATATCATGGGTCTAATTGTCATCATATTTTCGAGAGCGATTGCCATACGCTTTAATGATAATTTATGGTTAATCTTTGTGTTGACTAATTTAGGCCTTATTGGGATGCTATTATTATCTTTAAAATATCGTCAAAAGTATATTATGATTCAAAATCAGTTACAAACAGGGTGGACAAGCTTGACGTTTCTATCTGTTTTATTTTATACCATGCTCTATTTTGTAATTTCCTATCCTATTCCACTTAAAGAGAGAAGAGAATATGTACCCGTGGCGATTTTGTATAGTTTAATTGTCATTGTCGTATATGTTGTGATTTTCCAAACCATTATGAAATCTCAAAAAATTTATAACGTAGAACAGGAAAGGGAACTATTGGAAACAAAATTGGCTCTTCAAAGTAGCCAGTTGGAGTTGAAGGAAGTATACTATAAAATGGCCTTTACAGATGCACTTACAGGGCTTAAAAACAGAGCTGCATTTGAAGGCATAAAATCAAAACTGCAAGTTGATAAGGCCCTTTGCCAAAATTTGACCTGTCTCTCAATGGATCTTAACAATTTAAAGGAAACCAATGATATGTATGGTCATAGTGAAGGTGACCGTTTGATTCAAACATTTGGACAAATATTAAAGCAATCTTTTTCAGATCATAGCAATATTTATAGGGTAGGGGGAGATGAGTTTATTGTGTTGTTCTTTGACATGAGTGAGACTCAAATAAAGCATCAAATAAAGACCTTCAATCAGTGTGTGGATCATAATCGTATGGCAACTAAATTGCCCATTAGCGTCGCCATGGGAATGGCAGCAATGAATGAAAGTTTAACAGATGATGTGGAAACACTTATAAATATAGCCGATAAGAGAATGTATCAAGACAAGGATGCAATGAAAGCTCAGAGTGAGTCATAAGTAATAAGTGTTTCATATAACAAAAAAAGATCCATAGAGTTAGAGGCCCAATAGAACCCCGTAAAAAAACCTAGAATGAATATACATTCTAGGTTTTTAAGATATATCATTAGTTTTCATCCCGCTGTGTACTGGGATAAAAGCAAGCATAATGGTTAAGCTGTTGGCTTTTTACTGATTCTTCAATGAAAATTGGTTAACCAGACCCAAGAGGATTTCCGCTTGCGACGCCATTTCTTCACTTGCCGCTGCCCCTTGCTGACTCGTTGCTGAGTTACGTTGTGTCACAGAGGCGATTTGGCTGAGTTCATTGTTTATTTGAGCGATATTTGTAGCCTGCTCATTGGTTAATGAAGCGATACTGGATATAATTTCAGCAGCACTTCCTATGCCATTTACAATATTCTCAAGCGCAATGGAGGTAGACTTGGCAATATCTGATCCAATCTTGACCTTGTTTAAGCTATTTTCAATAAGTGACTCTGTTTCCTTTGCAGCAGTGGAGGTTCGACTCGATAGATTACGTACCTCATCTGCTACAATTGCAAAGCCCTTACCATGCTCACCAGCTCTGGCTGCTTCAACAGCGGCATTTAGAGCCAAAAGATTTGTTTGGAATGCAATATCATCGATTACTTTAATAATATTGGCGATACTGGAGGATGCGCTACTAATGTCCTTCATTGCCACAAGCATCTCTGTCATTTGGGCATTTCCAGTTGTGGCATCCTTTTGAATATTATTGGATACTTGATTGGCTTTTGAGGCATGCTCAGCTGAGATAGAGGTCTGTTTTGCAATGTTGTTCATCGACGAGGTAATTTCATCAATGGATTGAGATTGTTCATATGCCCCTTGTGAAATATCCTGGGAGGATTGAGCCACATGCTCTGACCCTACAGAGACTTCTCTTGCTGAACTACTGATTTCACTTAAAACTTCATTGAAAACATCAACAATATGATTTATGGATATTTTAATTTGATTAAAATCACCCAAGTAGTCCCGGTCAATTGACACCATCATGTTCTTATGGGACATTTCACCAAGGATACTAGACATTTCGTTGATGTACGATTTTATGCTCTTAACGGTAAAGTCCAAATGGGTGTAAATCTCATCAAAGTCTTTAAAAATATCTTGTGTGTTATCATTTGGCATAGCGACGTCATTTTTAACATCTAAATGACCCTTAGAGACATTTTTAAGTTGTTCAATGAGCTTTGTAACTTCGTTTTTTTGATAATCTGCTTTTTCCTTTTGAAGTTTAGCACGAGCGGCTTCAAGAGCAAGTTGTTCACTTTGCATGCGCTCTGAGTCTTTAGCTGCTGTCTGGTCAAGCACCATTTCAAATGCACCGACAACCTTATTCTCCTTATTAAAAATAGGAATGCCCTCATATAAGATATCTAGTGGTTTATCACCAGGTCTAGCGATGGTTTCAGCGATAACATTGGTCTCGAGCTGGATAGCCCTTGAACAAGCACAGTTCTTAGTTTTACAATCTTCTGTCTTAAAGAGTTCATAGCAATGGGATTTACGAACCGTGTCAAGATCTGTGGCAAGCAGAGACAGTGCAGAGTTGTTCATATATAGGACGTTAAAATCACAATCTATGGTCATCAAAAGGGCAGGTACCTTTCTGATATGGCCTTCAAGTGTACTAGAAAGATCATTGAAACTTTTTAGTAAGAGCTTCCAGCCACCTTCAACTGAATCCGTTTCTATCTGAGCATCTAAAGTGCCATAAAGTATCATCTCGTTTGTCTTGTGAACGAGATTGAGCGAGAGTTTGATGGTATCCACAATGTGGTTAAGTGCCTCTGTGAGTTCACCAATTTCATCTGTACTGGTTTTTTCAGCAATAACTTCCCAGTTACCCTGTGAGACTTCTTGTGCGTAACGGGTTAGGTTAACAATTGCCCTAGAAATCTTTTTAGAGAAAATCAATGTGAGCAATAGTGACAGAATGACGATAATACCCGAAATGACTGTAACCTTGGTCAAAAAAGCTGTTTTGACAGCCTGAATATCATCCACATAGATTCCTGCACCTATAATCCAGTTCCAGTCATCAAAGCCCCTTACATATGTTAGTTTAGGTTGAGGTTCTTCTTCTCCTGGTTTGTTCCACCAGTATTCAATAGCACCTTCACCCCTTGTTGTGACAATATTAACAAATTCGGCTATAAATTTTAAGCCATTTGTGTCCTCTAGGTTGCTCAAATCTTGTCCTTCTAGTGAAAGGCTGATAGGATGCATGATCATATAAGCGTTATAATCACAGATGAAAAAATAATCTTCCTTCGAAAACCGCATACTACGTATGGCTTCCATAGCCAATGATTTTGCATCTTCTTGGGATAATTTGCCCTCCTTATAGAGCTTGTAATTTGCTTCAACGATGCTATAGGGTACATCGACTAAATTTTTTAGCTTATCTTCAGTGCGCTCATCAATGGTATGTATGGAAGTTGGAATAAGGTATGTAGAAATTAATAGCGTAAAAATAAAAACCACAGCGAATACAAGCAATAGCAGTTTGTTCCGTATTTTTAAATTTTTCAAAATGGATCCTCTCCTTTAAATTTTTTCCAAATGGTGGATCAGCGCTCTGTTGACGAGTTCGATAATTTCTTCTTTACGGTAAGGCTTTTCAATAAAAACATGACACTTTGACACGCCAGTCGCTTGATTTTCATATTTCTTATGTGCTGAAATAACAGCGATACAAGCATCTTCATATGATGGTGTGCTATGGATCATATCTGCTAATTTTAAGCCGCTTTCATAGCCCAATGAAATGTCCAGCATAAAGAAATCAATATGGTCCTCTTCATAGATCTTTTGAGCATTGGCAATGTCGGAAGCAATATAAATATTGCCAGCATGGTTACCTAACCCCTCGATAACCATTTTTTTTAAGTTTTCTAATTGATATTTGTTGTCTTCTACAATTAATATATTCATGATTTGCACCTCATTTAACATTTGAATTTTTTCTCTCTATTTTGAAGCTATATACCCTCGGTATTTTATTTTATTCAAATTACACCTATTAATGATATAATAGTTTTAGAATTTTTCTAATGGAGGTTGAAATGGGAAAATATTTAATTGTAAATCTATTTAATGAGCCTATAAAGTCATATCACAATGCAATCGTAGCAGATCTAGAGGATCGTTTTTCTGTTAAACCTCAAAAGATTGGCGCACATATGACCTTGATCCCCCCGTTTGAAAGTGATGATGTAAGCGCTTTGGTTAAATATACGGAACTATATGCCAAAACCCATAAAAGAATGCCTGTGAAAGTAGGGGGCATTGGGTCTTTTAGGGACAATGTCATTTATTTGAATATAGAGATGGCTTTAGAAGCCAATAAAACTCTGGAACAATATATGGAAAAAGCGAGCACTCTTTTTGTGAGCAAGGAAACAATTGTGACACCGCATGTTTTTCACTGCACATTGGTAAGTAGAAGAATAAGTAAAAAATTTGATGAAATTATGAGTCATTTAAAGTCTGAAACGCTTAAATATGAAACCTTTATTGACAATTTGACCCTTATGAAATGGGAAGACGAAGACCAGTCGTGGCGCATTGAACGGCAATATCATTTTCATCCATAATTTATTGAGAATAATTTTCAATTAGGTATTTACAAAGTAAAATTCATGTGGTATTATAGGTTCATAGATAACGATAATCGTTATCATTTAGTGAACATCCTTATACTCAACATAAACCTTTACTGTTCAGCTTTATTACCTCCCATATGATGGGAACCCCAAACGTAAACTTTATTTAAATACCTCACAGAAAAAACAGATGTCTCGCCAGCATCTGTTTTTTCATTGTGCATTTTAGTGTATAATGATAAGGAACTTATGAAAAAATTTATTGTGATTTAATGATAGAAGGCAATTTTGAGAGGAAATATAAATGAAAAATAAAATTTTTCTAGATTACGCAGCCACGACACCGATTCGCGAAGCGGTTGCTAGGGTTATTATAGATGAGTACCAAACCTTTAAGGTAAATAAAGAAATTGAAAATACTAAGGATTTGGACCTTAGATTGACTGATGCAAAAATCCAAATTTCAAAACTTATTGGTTGCTCAGCGTCAGAAATATGTCTTACGGCTTGTGGATCTGAAAGCAATAATGCTGTTATAAAATCAGTGGCATATGCCTTGCCAAAGGACAAAAGACATATCATAACCACTGAAATCGAGCATCCTTCAGTTTTGAATGTGTTTAAGCAACTTGAAAAGGACCATTTCGATGTGACTTATTTGAAGGTTGATGATAAAGGCAAGATCAAACTTGATGCATTTTATGATGCAGTCACCCAATCAACAGGACTGGTATCAACAATGTTTTATAATAATGAAATGGGCAGCAGACAGCCTGTTGAAGCCATTGGTACCTTTTTAAGGGAAAAGGGTATTTTTTATCATGTGGATGGGGTTCAAGCGGTTTATAACGAAGAATTTGAAGCGTCAAAACTTCCGGTAGATGCCATGAGTTTTTCCGCCCACAAATTATATGGCCCAAAGGGGATTGGTGGCCTATATGTGAAAACGTCTGAAGGCAATTTTTTGTCGCGCTTAAAAGCATATTTTCCTTACAGCCAACATGCAGAAACGCTTATTTTCACGGAGAATACCCCTTATATCATGGGATTTGCTAGGGCGTGTGAAATCGCCTATCAGGATCGAGCGCAGCACATAGGGCATTTAAAAGCCTTGAGAAACTACTTTATTCAAGCGGTCCACCAATTGAATGCCAATATCAAAATCAATGGATTTGAAGAAGGCAACCATCCAGGGATTGTCAATATCATGTTGCCCCAAATGGATGCAGACAGTGCCATGATCAATCTCGATATGTTAGGCTATGCGGTATCAACTGGTTCAGCATGCAGCTCTGGTGCTGTTTCAGCTTCTCATGTCTTACTAGCACTTGGTTTGACTGAAAAAGAGGCCAAGAGAAGTTTAAGGATATCAATGGGCCACTTCACAAGCTTTGAGGATGTGGATGGGTTTGTAGAGGCACTTAAGACAATCGTCTAATAAGTAAGACCAAGAGACGGTAAAGGCGTTTAATAAGACAAATAATAAAACAAATAATAAAACAAATAATAAAACAAATAATAAAACCAAAAGATAACAAAAATTAATAATTTAACTTTGTAGAGTGGAAAGGAAATCAAAATGAGTGAAATGAAATTGGATAAAAATAAAGTAGTGGTTGGTATGAGCGGTGGTGTAGACAGTACCGTTGCAGCTTATCAGTTAAAACAAATGGGTTATGAAGTCATTGGCGTCAACATGAGATTATGGCAAGATGACTTTTTAAGTGAAGAACACTTTATGAAGGATGGTGGATGTTGTAGCTTATCTTCTGTGGAAGATGCTAGACGTGTCTGCGCACAGATTGGTATTCCATTTTATGCACTTGATTTTAAAACGGTCTTCAAGGAAACGGTTGTGGACTATTTTATTGATGAATATAAACATGGTAGAACACCAAATCCGTGTATTGCCTGCAACAAATTTGTCAAATTTGATGCCCTGCTTGAAAAAGCACATCAACTTGGCGCTTATTATGTGGCAACTGGTCACTACGCTAAAATTCACTACGATGAGGCAGCGGACCGCTACCTTGTAGAACAGTCAAATGCAATTCAAAAAGACCAAACATACGCGATTTACAATTTGACACAATATCAGTTAAAACATATATTAATGCCCCTTGGTGAGTTTGAATCAAAGGAAGTGGTTAGAGAAATTGCCTCTCAGTTTGATGTTCAAATCTCTGAAAAGTCAGACAGTCAAGAAATCTGTTTTGTGCCCGATCAAGATTATGTTGGCTTCTTGAAACGAAACAGTGATATTAAGGATAAAAAAGGACAATTTGTGGACTCTAAGGGTAACCTATTAGGGACACACCTTGGCGTGGTGAATTTCACAATTGGTCAAAGAAAAGGACTAGGGGTCACATTCGGAAAACCAATGTATGTTATCGCAATTGATGCAGACCAAAACCAAGTTGTACTCGGTGAAGGTGATGAAGTGTTCAGTGACACACTAATAGCTGATGAAATCAACTTCATTCCATTTGACCAGATTTTTGGTCCTTATCAATGTGAAGCTAAAATCAGATATAGTGCTAAACCAGCAAAATGTACCCTATATCCTATTGGAAATGATGAGATTAAGGTGGTTTTTGATGAACCTCAAAGAGCGATAACACCAGGGCAAGCAGTTGTCTTTTATGATGGTAAAAAACTTATCGGTGGCGGCACAATCAAGTAACTGGACACAGCAGAAGAGCATTGAGGTGCATTATGGAATTATGGAAAAAAAACCTTTACACACTTTGGATTTCTCAAATCATATCACTGACCAGCTTTGGCTTTGGATTGCCCTTCATTCCCTTTTATATACAGGATTTAGGGGTGACAGATCCGGCCATGTTAAAGCTTTACACGGGTATACTCAGTGCTGCGCCTGCCATCACCATGGCCATTATGGCGCCAGTATGGGGGATGCTTTCAGACCGATATGGTAGGAAGCTGATGATACAAAGGGCCATGTTTTCTGCGTTTTTTATTATCGGCCTTATGGGAATGGTGAATCACGTTTGGCAATTGGTTTTACTGAGGTTATTACAAGGCTTTTTTACGGGTACAATCACAGCATCTTCAACATTCATAGCTGCAAATACGCCCAACAACAGGCTGTCCTATGCACTTGGATTCTTATCCTCCTCTACATTTATTGGCTATTCACTTGGACCAGTCTTAGGCGGGTTTGTCGCTGAGCATTTAGGCTATAGAATAAGTTTTTTTTCAGGGGCAGTTTTGATGCTCTTGGGATTTCTTTTCATTACTTTTTTCCTCAAAGAGGACAAGGCGTCATTTAAAAATATATCTCCAAAATCTCAAAAAAAGAAAAAGGGATTACTGCCTTATGGACAAATTGTGACAATGTCAATAGCCTTGATGCTTTTGGTTCTCTTTTTCCATAGAATAACCCGATCTGTTTTTACACCCTTTATACCACTGTATGTCCAGGAACTGCAAAATACCAAAGAAGGTGCAGCGGCAATAACAGGTTATATCAACGGCTTTATAGGTTTTATGACCACTATTGCTGCCCTTACCATAAGTCGACTTGGGGACCGATTTAACAAGCTCAACATGATTACCATTTTACTGGCTTTGGCAGTAGTGGATGCATTAATTTTAAATTTAAGTCATTCGCTCTTTGCGTTTATTGGGTTTTATGGGGTATTATTTTTATTAATTGGTGGTATTGAACCCATGATAACTTCCATGACTGCTGAACTCACAGAACCTAACCATCGTGGGGCATTGTTTGGACTACAAGGTTTAGTTGGGAGCTTGGGCTGGATGGTGTCACCTGCAATGGGAACCTATATCTCAATTTATCTGGGAATTAAGAATATTTTATGGGTTGTACTTTTAATGTTAATTTTAAACTTCGGAGTCATATCGATCATCAAATATAAAAATGCGAGGGAAGAATATGAATGAAGCCTTACGAGATATTGGAAATGTAGTGAAATTCCAACAGGATGATATTATCTTCTTTGAAGGAGAACCTGGCGACGCAATTTACATCTTGCTCAGTGGTTCAGTAATCGCTTGCCGTACAAGTGATATTGATGGCCGCATTATCGTGTTGGCAAAACTAAATACAGGTGCTGTTTTTGGTGAGATGGCAGTTATTCACGATCATAAGAGATCGGCGACCATAATTGCTCAAGAACCTGTTCTGGCCTTAAAAATTGATAAAGACAACTTTGGAAAATTTATCATGCTTGAGCCAAAATACGCTATCAACATGCTTAAAACACTTGCAAACCGTATTGAAAGCACGAGATCACGCTGTATGGAGAAAGGATGCTAATATGTTTGAATCAATTCGATTTAATGAATCCGATATCGTATATAATAAGGGACTTATTCCTGATGGTATTTTCATCGTCAAATCAGGATCTGTCAGCTTGCTTAAAGATGGAAACTTAGTCTATAAACAGGTTAGAGCAGGGGGATACCTTGAACTTGAAAAAACACTGAATCAGTCAGCCTTCGAGTTTGATGCCAAGTGCAATGAAAAATCAGAGATTACTTATGTGCCGTTACAATACTTAGATGCTTTTGTTGGGACCAATCCACTTAAGACAATAGAAATGCTCTCACTGCTTACAGATGAACTCGAAAGTTTAAATGATATGCTCCTAAGTCAGTCAGGTGACTCGCAATTCTATAATGATAAAAAAGAAGTAAAAATACTTAAAAACGATAAAAGTGTTGAAATTAAATCTGAACGCAGCTATTATAAAGTCTTACCTACAGAACATTATAAATACCTATTTGACAAGGATGTAACGTGTCCTGTCTGTGAAATCAATTTCAAGGTCAACCAAATAAGATTTTCTCAATTGGAGCTTGATCATGTGGACAAGGACTTCAGACGCGTGTATAAGAACGTGGACGAGCTTTGGTATCAGTTATGGCGATGTCCACATTGTCATTACACCAATTTTGGGACAGAGTTTTTTAAAATCAACAATTTGGTAAGAAATGAGCTCAAGCTATCTTTACCAAGACATAAGATGAACCATGAACTCGTATTGGTAAAAGATAATATTCAGCAGGTCTTTGCAGACATCTACCAAATGAATGCCATTTTGGATATGGTGACAAAGTCAAGTTTCGTCAAAGCGAGATTGTGGCAATCCTATGCATGGCTTTTGGAAGATGTGAACGATTTAGAAACGGCAAAGCAGGCACGTGAAATCCTCTTGAATTACCTAGAGGATGCATGGTATAATTCGACAGCATCCCTTGATCCAGATGATGAAATCAAATTGGGTTTAAAACTTGCAATGTTGAGTCAAGAGTTCGGAAATATCAAGAATGCAAGAAACTATATTTTACAAGCTGTAAGGGTAAATTCAAATAATAAGGCTTTAAAGCAACAAGCTCAGGATTTGATGTATGAAATCAAAAATGCAAAATTGTAGGAGCGGTCATGAATTTTACATCAGTGTACAGAAATCAGTATAAAGACGGAGGCAACAAAAAGAATATGGCGATAGTAATAGATGGCATCATAGGTGCTGGCAAAAGTACAGTTGGTAGATTTTTAAGTGAAGCACTGGATTTGCCTATGTTTGAAGAACTTAAGGACGATGGTAAAGACAGTTTGGCACAAAGAATGCTTGACCTCTTTTATGAAGATCAAGAACGATGGAGTGCCATCATTCAAGTGATGTTTTTAAATGATCGATTCAAAGATATTAAAAGAATAGAGGCCTTGGGCAATCAGGCAATATTAGACCGGTCGATCTATGGTGATGAAATTTTCGCGAAAACAATTCACGATAGAGGCCAAATGACGAATGATGAGTTTGTAATATATAGAGATTTACTTCACAATATGCTAGAGCATATAAACGTTCCGGAAGTGCTCATTTATATTGATGTAAGTGTTGATACAGCCCTTCACAGAATCAATAGAAGGGGTCGTTCAACTGAAGGCGACTTAATTCCAAGAGATTATCTAGAGGACCTTCAAAGAAATTATGAGGCTTGGTATGAAGCCTTTGACCTTTGTCCTAAAGTAAGGGTAGATTTAAATGAAAGTGCCCTAACAGATGATGGTCTAGTGAAAGAAGACATTAAACATGCAATTTTAGAGGCAATTAGACCTTATTTAAACAAGGAGTGTTAGATGAAGAGAGTTCTCTCGATTTTTTTAATCCTCCTAATAATTTTTCTGTATGCAACATTTTTAGAGCCCCATTTATTTAGAATTGAAAAACGTACCCTTGATTTCTATAAATCAATAAATATGAGTACAACATTGGATGAAGAGGAAGAATCGACCAGTTTAAAAATCGTACAGTTTTCGGATACTCAGCTAGGCCCTTATTACGATATTGAACAATTAAAAAAAGTCGTAAATGAAATCAATGGACAATCGCCTGATATCATTGTTTTTACAGGTGATTTTTTCGATCACCCCAGTGACTATGACTTAAAAAAGGAAGCCCTTGAACTTCTAAAAAAATTGGATGACAAAGCCTTAAAAATTGCTATTTTTGGAAACCATGATGTTGGTGGTGGGGGAAGATCCATGTATGAAACCTTCATGTCAGAAGCAGGATTTTTGGTATTGGTTAATGAAATGTTATCTTATAAAGCAGAGTGTGGCAAAACATTTGATTTTTATGGCATAGATGATGGCATGCTCGGTAAACCTGATTTTGGATTTGTGACACCATTAATAGACGAAAACCATTATAATATTCTGATTTTACATGAGCCAGACCTCTATACTGAAGTAGCATCACTTCCGTTTGACCTCATATTGTCAGGTCATAGCCATGGCGGTCAGATAAAACTGCCATTCTTAGGGCCGCTTGTAACACCACCACTTTCTAAAGTATATAAAAGTGGCTATTATGAGATCGATAATCCGAGAAAATCACTTTTATATGTCAATACAGGACTTGGTAATACTAAAATGAGATATCGATTTGGTAATATTCCTCAAATTGCAGTTTTCACGATTGAGTAAGCAGCATATCGCCCACTGAATTTTGTTTTCAGTGGGGGTGTTTTTTTTTGCATATTACAAAAAAAAAGCCTCAAATTACTAAAGAATATTTAACTTGTGCCGATATAATAATAGGATACCCCTAAAAAGAACTTAAAATGAGTAATTATACTACATATATTGCTATACATATCAATATTTTACAGGATATTGTAAATGAGACAATAATTATTTTGGAGCGAATAATGCAGACAACCTATGTAAGTTCTTCCATTCTTGGAAATGAAATTATCGAACCAGTGTATTCAAAACACGGCACTATGCTTGTAAAAAAAGGAACGGTCATCAACAACGATGTCCTTTCCAAATTACTGAGCCATAATGTTGATGTGGTTTATGTGCTCAATGCCCTTAAAAAGGATATTAAGCAAGAGGGGATTATTCCAGCGCCTAAGATGGAAAAATCTGTAACGACCATCAAAAAGGTGTTTGACGATATCATGAACCAAGAAAAATTAGGGGTAAAAGCGGTTATTCCATATGAGAATGTCAAATTGGTTGAAGAGGTACTAGAGCTATTAATTGAAACCCTGGAGCAAGCTGACAAAATTCTCTATACTGTTGTAGATTTATTGCAATCAGATGAGTACACCTATAAACACAATGTAAATGTTGCGATTTTATCCATATTGACAGCAAAAGCATTAAATTATAAAAAAGAAGATATCAAGCATATAGCACTTGGTGCATTACTTCATGATATTGGCAAGATGAGGGTGAGCCCAAGTCTGATTAATAAACCCAGTTCACTAACCCTTGAAGAGCGAATTGAGGTTGAGAAGCATGCCCAGTTTGGATATGAAATCACTGAAGCTGTTTCTCAAATTCCGTTTTTGTCAAAGCAAATTATACGACTTCATCATGAAAAACTTGATGGATCTGGTTATCCGCTAGGACTCAAGGGAATTGAAATCCCTGAATACGTTAAAATCGTAACGGTTTGTGATATGTATGATGCCATGACCACCAATCGAGTCTATCGATCGAAAATGCCCATTTACAAAGCCTTGGAGCACTTGATGACCGATGCCGTTTATAAAATTGATCCGGCGATATACCGTACTTTAACAAGTAATATATGCATATTTCCACCGGGTTCTGGTGTTGTTTTATCTGATGGTAGAGTGGGTGTTGTCACGCATTTTCGACATGCCAACCCAAGTCGACCAAGGGTGAGAGTCATTCATTTAAATGGCAAGAACAATTATTTGGATATTGAAGAAGTAAATCTTGAAAATGAGCGCACCCTATTTATTCAAGACACGTGGGATGTGGACTTTTTCAGTCAAATCAGTAAAAATGCCATTGATTAGGCTTTAGCGAGTATACTAAAGTGAATCAATGGCATTTATTTTTTTTTGAAAAAATTTATTTTAGGAAATTTTTATAGTTGTCATAAGTTATGGGCTCATTTACAAGGAAATAGCCAGGCTCAAGGTTGTGTTCGTAGTAGGAGATAATAAAGTGAAGATGTGGTCCTGTGGAAAAACCTGTGGTACCCACTGTCCCTATAAGAGCGCCATTTTCAACCATTTGTCCTGGTCCTATATTTAGAGAATCCAAATGGAAATAAGTACTGAAGAAACCCTGACCATGGTCTATTAAAATCGTATTACCCGTTAAAATCAAGGGTGCTGCAAAGAGGACCTTTCCTGAATTTGTGGCAAATACACTTGTACCTTTAGGTGCTGCAATATCTAGCCCTGAGTGTCTGTAGGAGGTTGCTGCACCGTTCACGTGACGTGTTTCACCATATTCAGTTGATAGTCTACCGACAGCAGGTATGGTGTAGGGGCCACTTGTCAAATCTTCGTCGCTTGAGTGGGCTCTTAATGGTGTGTATAATCTGGCAAACTCTTCGTTTGCCACATCGTTTTTCGTACTGCTTGCTACTTTTTCATCTATGGTGAGTTGCTGGATATGAAAATTTCTTGGCTTAATTTTTAAGTTAAAGCGCCATGTTTGTAGGCCATCATCACTGGAAACTTCAAAAGGATATTGGCCTGTTTTGGTTCTATAGTCTGCATATAGTACTGCTGTTTTGACATGGTCCTTTGTTGTAAAATGGGTATCAAATGGTAAATTATTAATCTTGAGAATTTGATCTTCATCAGCATGAAAAACTTTTAAATGCGTAAACCCCCCGATCGATATTTCATTTGAAGTTAATTGGATGTCAATAGGGAGGTCCAAACTGACAATGAAGCTTGAACTGACTTCACCCTTATAATGTGCATCATCCTTATAAATGAGCTGAAGTTCATACCTGAATGTGCCGTCATAAGTCGGCAGGTATAAATTATTGGTGTCTATAATGCCTTCATATACAAACGCTTCAGTTTTGACGTCAATGATTTTTAGGACACCTAATGTCACTTTTTTTTCTGAGGCAAACTTTAGGGTCTGATCTGGTGTTTCTATGCGAATTTCAGGATTTGAACCAGTGTTTTCAATCCTATCTTCAATCTCAATCCACTTATTATCATGAGATAGATAAGACCATTCTAATGTCTTTTTATTTTCCAAGGCCATATCGTTGATAAAGAGTTTTGATGAGATTTGTGATTCATAAAAGGCGCTTAGGGATTTTGAACTGGCCAAGTGATCTGAGTAGGGCAAGAGGTAATATTTTTCGTTAGCAGCTTCCTTTAATACAAAACCATCATCGGATAAGTTAAGTATTTCAAATTTTAATTGATTGCCGAACTTATTTTTTATCTGTAGGTAATGCAGTGAATTGGCTTTGGTTGTGATTGGTTGTATTTCAGATAATAGGTCGTAGGCTTTAAATGGATGGTCTTTGGAAAAATTGAATCTATCCTCCAAGGCATCTGTTTGATTAAGAAGATCAAGTGATACGATGGTTTCTGCGCTAAAATGCGAATATTGCGTATAAAAAAAGCCGATTGTCGCAAGACCCAATATGCAAAAGGTGATCATAAGGTATCTTAGGTTTTTTTTTGTCATTTTGCCTCCAATGGTTGTGGTTTCCTAGAAAATTTATTATTATTATATCATTCGAACCCAGGGATGAATAGGAGAATTAGAGGGTAAACTGACTATAATAGGTGAGAGGTATACAAGATGGTTAAAACAAATGTAACGAGAATGTGCACCCAAAAGGGCATTCCCTTTTCCACATTTACATACACGGTTGAAGATGGGTTTATAGATGGGATTGCAGTTGCGGATAAAATAAATAAGCCCTATGAAAGTGTATTCAAGACGCTGGTCACCATTGGTGCAAGTGGTCAAAACTATGTATTCATGGTCCCTGTTAACGAAAATTTGGATCTAAAAAAGGCTGCTCAAGTGGTCTCTGAAAAGTATGTTGAAATGATTCCATCAAAGGATCTCTTAAAGATATCGGGATACATGAAGGGCGGATGCTCTCCAATTGGGATGAAAAAGCAATATACCACTGTGATTGATGAGACAATTGTCTTGCTGGATGAGATCACATTCAGTGCAGGTAAGATTGGTGTCCAAATCAATATGGCGACATCTGTTCTTGCAGAAGTTCTTGTGTATCAGATTGCTGATATCGTATAAAATAATTAATACGCATAAAAATACATTTTTTTTTAAAAAGGGCTTGACGGATATTATGACATTGGTTATAATTCATTTAATTAATATTTTAAAAGCTGTGAAGAGAAGAGTAGTTAAATTAAAGTTTTACAGAGAACTCCGGTTGCTGAGAAGGAGAAATATTTGATTTAGTGAATAAAGCCTCAGAGCTTTGTATTGAACCTAGATGGTCTAGGGGATGGTACAACGGTTGCTCCCGTTATAGAGATAGAGTATATTGCATTTATAATGCCGTACTTGAAAAGGTCGTTTTTTTATACGATAAATTGAGGTGGTACCACGAAGTTAACTCTCGTCCTCAAGACTTAAGTCTTGAGGTCGGGAGTTTTTTTATTGTATACAACAAAATTTGAGCCAAAAGCTGTGATGAGGAATGTTCAGCCTCAAACAGCGTCAGCGAAAATTGTTTTGAGACATCGAGAGATGGCTCAAATGTTGTCGGTTATCATTAGTTCTCGTCCAGCTTAGAGCAAGGATTTTCAACTTGCGAAAAGCGTTTAGATGAGAAGGGTATTGTTTAATAAAAAATTCAGCAACAACTATATACAAAATATTCAAAATAGGAGGTATTATTATGCATTGGGCCATGGAAACAGCATTACAATTGATTGAGGAAAATCCAAATTTAGAAACTTTTGTTTGTGCATCTGGAATCAGTCCTTCAGGACATGTACACATTGGTAATTTTAGAGAGGTCTTGACCACTTATTTCGTGGTGAAATCACTTGAGAGCCTTGGTAAGAAAACGCGTTTCATATTTTCGTGGGATGACTATGATCGCTTTAGAAAAGTTCCTAGTGGTGTTTCTGAGACCTTTGCTGAGCATTTGGGAAAACCTTATTCAGAAGTGCCAGATCCTTATGGTTGCCATGAATCCTATGCAGCCCACTTTGAAGCACAGTTTGAAGCAACTTTAAAAGCCTTCGATATCCATCCTGAGTTTATTTATCAAAGCCGAGAATATCAAAATTGTAGGTATACAGGGGACATAAGAGAAGCCCTTTTAAAGAGAAGAGAAATTTATGATATACAGATGCAATATAAAACACAGGAGTGGAATGAAGTGGCAAGAGACCGCTTTTATCCTGTGAGCCTATATTGTAGAAACTGTGGAAAGGATGATATTTTAAGGCTTGTTTATGATGAAAAGCAAGACACATTAGACTATCACTGTGCATGTGGTCATCATGAAATTGCCGAACTTGAATCCTTTAATCGAATCAAACTCAATTGGAAGATCGATTGGCCTATGAGATGGCGTAAAGAAGGGGTTATTTTTGAACCAGGTGGTCGTGATCACTCATCTGAAAACGGGAGCTATACAGTTTCTTCTGCAATTTCAAATAAGGTATTTGCCTTTAATCCACCACACTATATTCCATATGAATTTATTGGATTGAAAGGCAATCACGCCAAAATGTCGAGTTCCACAGGTCATCTTATAACACCAGATGAACTTCTTAAGGTCTATCCTAAAGAAATTATCCTCTATCTTTTTGCCAAATACAAAAATACAGACGCCTTTGATATCGGCCTTGATGATGATGTCATTAGACTTTATACAGAGTTTGAAAGACATCTCAAAAGATATAGAGAGCAAATGATAGAAGACGAACTACTTAGTGTTATTATGATGTTATCAAATGCAGAAAACTCTACACTAGATCGTGAACCTAAATTTTCTTTGATTGCATCGACATTGCCACTGGTCAATTTTAATTCAGGCGTACTCTTTAGATTGTTCAGCAGAACCATGTCACAGGATCCCGATACCTTTACCATTAAATGTGAGAAGGCATCCTACTGGATTCAAAGGTGGCACCAAGAACGCAATATATGTGTCAACCAACAATTTAATGCCATTTACTACGCCTCTTTAAATCCTACTGAGAAAAAATGGATTAAAGCCTTTATCAATTTGATTATGACATTTGAAGGCGACGATGAGGCCCTGATGACTGAAATTTATGAAATTGTACAGTCGGATTCGCCTGCAACTCGTAAAAAAATGCAAAAGCGTTTCTTTGAATCCATTTATCAAATGGTTCTTAGCAATAAATCGGGTCCTAATATTGCAATATTAGTGGAAGTTGTAGGCAAAAAAGGCCTAAGACAATTACTGGTTCCCAAGAAAATAACCTATGTTGATGAGCGCCAAATGAGGGTGTCTTAAACTTCTCATGATGTGACACCTTGCCTATTTAAGCCTTATTTAATAAGATGAATACCAAATTATGGTTTTAGTGATTATTGTTCAAAATTTGGGTATTTATCTATTAAAGGAGGCGATGATATGTTCTTGAAAAATATGAAGCTCAAATACAAGATTATCATGTTGGCGGCATTAATCATTGTGATTTTTACATCATTGATCTTGTTCTATATTCTTCCAAAAACGAATGCCATCATCGAAGAGCGTACAATCGCAAAATTGATGGATTTAGTTGATTTACCATTATCTGAAATTCAGATGCAGTATGATTTAGCACAATCAGGTGTAATTACGGAAGAACAAGCGATGCAGGAGTCGCTTAAAACGATAGAAAAACTTAGATACAGTGAAGTTGAATATTTTTGGGTAAATGACTTGAACCATATGATGCTCATGCATCCGATCAAACCTGAGCTCAACCAGACCGATGTCTCACAGTTACAGGACCCTGACGGCAAGTACATTTTCCAAGAGATGGTCAAGGTTGTAAAAGCAAAAGGTGAGGGCGTGGTTAGATATCAATGGCCTAAACCTGGATTTGATAAACCGCAACCTAAAATTTCCCTAGTTAGTGAATTCAAGCCTTGGGGATGGGTTGTCGGCACTGGTATTTATGTGGATGACTTGATTGCGATTCAACGTTCCATCTATTTACAAGTTGTTATAATATCAACCATTATCATTATTTTCTCCATGATTATTGTTTCGATTATTGTTATTCCTATCAATAAGACGTTAAGAGAAATCGTTCTTAAAACAGATCGGTATAAGGAACTCAACTTTTCTGAGAAAATGAACATTCATACAAAAGATGAGTTCGGCGAAATTGGGGAGGCTTTCGACAAGGTAAGTCAAGGCCTAGAAGAGCTTTTAA
>NZ_JBVBZF010000026.1:0-21746 GCF_057447755.1 Fusibacter sp.
ACAAAGTTTTTGGGATCAAAATAATCATAAATATATTTACTTTCTACATCTGAAATCGCTAAAATTTTCATAGGTCTCCTATCCTCTAGATAGTTTACCACATTATATTTTATTTGAATATGTCTTTCTTTTGGTTTTGTATAGACTATCATCAGCAATCTTTAAGATTTCATCAAGTGTTTTATTTTCACTTGAAGCTATGCCAATACTAATTTGGACATCATATTCAATATAGGGCATGGCAACGTGAGAAAATGCATTTCGAATTCTTGATGCATAACTTTGAGCGGCATCCACGGTCGTGTGAGGTAAAATGACAAGAAACTCATCTCCACCAAATCGTCCTGCAATATCATAGTTGCGTGAATGATTTCGTAAGATATCACCTAAGTTGGAGAGCATAATATCGCCATCATGGTGTCCAAAGTTATCGTTTACCAGTTTAAAGTTGTCAATATCAATCAATAAAATAGCGAAGGGCATGTTTGTTCTCGAAGCCTTGTTGTATTCCGTCTCTAGGTTCTTTATTAAAAATCTTCTATTATATAACCCAGTCAAATGATCGGTAACAGAGAGTCGATATAACTGAGTTGACTTATCTATAAAATGGTTGTTGATGTAAAAGATTAGGATAAGGGCAATAATTGCACAAAGTGAAAAATTAACACCTATATCAAGGACACGATATTTAAGGTCAGTATAGGTCGCAAATTTTTCGGGTGTTTGATATTCTATGAAATACATGAGTATGGCTTCTAAGAAGCAAAAAATTGGAAACAAATAGTCCTTTTTAGAATCAGCAAGCAGAGCTGAAGTTACGATAATCAAAAAGGTGTACAAAGGCATAGCAGAATTGGAACCTGGAGAGGTAAGCCATGCAATTGGTAGGTAGAGGACATTTAATATGACAAAGAAGGCATATTTGACAAAACTGTGGTAATTCTTGGCAGTTGATAGGTAATAGAGTATGAATAAAATTAACCCAATCATAAGGGGGAGCATAATGTTTGAGAGCGGACGACGATTAAAGGTGTGAATGGTCGCTGCAAAAATAGCTGTGACTGCCGAAATGAAAAGAATTAGGTTCAAAGCATCATGTTTAATGTCAAAGAGTGAGTGAGAGTTAAATTTTTTCTCATGATTCATAGTGCCTCCTAATGTGAGTGATCAATTTATATGACTCAATTTTAAATTTCAAGTAATATTTAAAACGTTTCCTGTTTATATTGCTTTTTTAGTCGTATAATATAATTATACAAGAGAATTTGATGATGTAAATGTAAAGATTAGATAATGGAGGGCTTATGAGTGAAAAATACAGATTGATAACAAGAAGTGATTTTGATGGTCTTGTTTGTGCTGTCTTGTTAAAGGAACTAAATTTAATTGATGATATTAAATTTGTGCATCCAAAGGATATGCAAGATGGGTTAATAGAAGTGACCGACAGAGATATTACAACAAATTTGCCTTATTGTGAAGGTGTCTATCTTGCTTTTGATCATCATTTAAGTGAGACTATTAGAAATCAAGGTGTTCGCGAAAATCATATTATTGATAAAGACGCGCCGTCTGCTGCCAGAGTTGTGTATGAGTATTATGGTGGTAGCGAGCGTTTTAAGTCAATCCCCTATGAAATGATCTTGGCAGTGGATAAGGCGGATTCAGCTCAATTTACCAAAGAAGATGTATTGAATCCTAGTGGCTGGGAACTTTTAAGCTTCATGATGGATGCGAGAACTGGCTTGGGAAGATTTAGGGACTTTACAGTTTCAAATTATCAATTGATGATGGACCTAATAGACTACTGTAAGAACCATACAATTGAGGAGATCTTGGAACTGCCTGATGTAAAAGAGCGTGTAGACCTCTACAACAAGTATCAAGTTGAGTTTAAAGCACAAATTCAAAACAATACCAAGGTATATGATAATGTTATTGTAGTGGATTTGAGAAATGAAGAAACCATATTTCCAGGAAATCGCTTCTATAAATATGCTTTGTTTCCAGAATGCAATATTTCAATTCAAGTTATTTGGGGGCTTAAAAAGCAAAATACAGTGTTTACAGTAGGTAAATCAATCTTCAATAGAAGCAATAAGACTAATATAGGAGATGTCATGCTATCATATGGGGGTGGTGGGCACATGAATGCTGGTACTTGCCAAGTTCCAAATGAAGATGCTGAGAAATTGTTAATTGAAATAATAGAAAAAATTAAGTAATGTGTTGAACTTGAAGCACTGTTCATTTTCTCGTTTTGACGATTAGATGTGAACAGTGCTTTTTAAATAATGTTAAATTATAGCTTTATTTAATGAAATCTTAAAAATAGGATTGTACTTCACTGAAAAAATGATATAATTTATATTCGGGTAAAGGTACGGAACATTATGATTTTTTGAAAGGTGGCAAAACTTTGATACAAGTAACGAATGTTGGATTGAGATTTAGTGATAAAAAATTATTTGACGAAGTTAATGTAAAATTTACACCAGGGAACTGCTATGGCGTGATCGGAGCAAACGGCGCAGGAAAGTCTACTTTCCTCAGAATTCTCTCGGGAGAAATAGAACCAAATGAAGGTGATGTATTTATCACACCTGGTGAAAGACTAGCAGTATTGAAACAGGATCATTTCCAATTTGATGATTATACGGTTTTAGATACTGTTATCATGGGTCATAAAAGACTTTATGAAATTATGAAGGAAAAAGACGAGCTTTACATGAAGCCTGAGTTCACAGAAGAAGATGGTATGAAGGCAGCAGAGCTTGAAGGTGAATTTGCAGAACTCGATGGCTGGGATGCTGAATCTAATGCTGAAAAGCTTTTAAATGGACTTGGTGTGAGATCTGAAAACTTTGGAAAGATGATGGCAGACATTCCATCTGATGATAAGGTTAAAGTTCTACTTGCACAATCTCTATTTGGTGCACCAGATATCCTGCTAATGGATGAGCCTACCAACCACTTGGACTTTAAAGCAATTAACTGGTTAGAAGAATTCTTAATCAATTATGATAAAATTGTCATCGTTGTATCACATGATAGACACTTCTTAAACAAGGTTTGTACCCACATGTTGGACATCGACTTTGGTAAAGCAAAACTATTCGTAGGAAACTATGATTTCTGGTATGAATCAAGTCAGTTAATGCTTAGATTGATGCGTGAGCAGAACAAGAAAAAAGAAGAAAAAATTAAGGAATTACAGGACTTTATTGCAAGATTTAGTTCAAATGCTTCAAAAGCAAAGCAAGCAACTTCTAGAAAGAAAATGCTTGATAAAATAAACATAGAAGACATTCAACCATCATCAAGAAAGTATCCATTTGTTGGCTTCACACCTGAAAGAGAAGCAGGTAAGGATATTTTACAGGTAGAGGGTTTAACCAAAACAATTGATGGTGTTAAAGTACTCGACAATGTTTCTTTCACAATAAACAAAGGTGATAAAGTTGTTGTATTAAGCCGTAATGAAATGGCGAGAACTGCTCTTTTCAAAATTTTAATGGGCGAAATGGAACCAGACGAAGGCAGCTTCAAATGGGGTGTTACAACTTCACAATCATATCTTCCAAAAGATAATACTGAATTCTTCGAAGGTGTTGAAATGAACCTTATTGATTGGTTGAGACAATACTCTGAAGAAAAAACAGAAACCTTCATTCGTGGATTCCTAGGTAAAATGTTATTTTCTGGTGATGAACCGCTTAAAAAGGCGAATGTTTTATCTGGAGGCGAAAAGGTTAGATGTATGTTCTCTAAATTGATGCTTTCTAAAGCTAATGTCATTTTACTAGATGAGCCTACGAATCACCTTGATCTTGAATCTATTGAAGCCGTGAATAATGGTTTAATTGCCTTTAAAGGAACACTTTTATTCACTTCGCATGACCATAAATTTATTGAAACAATCGCAAATCGCGTTTTAGAAATTACGCCAAATGGTGTATTTGATAAGGAAATAGACTTTGATGAGTTCCTTGATGATGAAAATATTCAAAAGCAAATCGAAGCAATGTATGCATAATTTAGCTATTTATGCATAATTAAAAAGACTTGCAATTTTTTCTAAATCAGTGTATTATTAAGTTGTACCTTGATTCACCAGTAAAAAAAATTATTCAAAAAGATCGGATAGCAGTGAAGATGTCTGTCTTAGGCTTCCAAAATTTTGTTATGTTTTTTTTGCACTAGGTTTTTAAGGAAAAAAATTTTGGAGGAACAAAACATGATTAACGGAACTGTAAAATGGTTTAACTCAGAAAAAGGATTCGGCTTTATTACTGCTGAAGATGGAAAAGATGTATTCGTACACTTCTCACAAATTAACAAAGATGGCTTCAAATCTTTAGAAGAAGGCGAAGCAGTAAGCTTTGAAATCGCTCAAGGTCCTAAAGGTCCTCAAGCTGAAAACGTAACACCAATCAGATAGTTACTTAAAACCTCGGTTGATCCGAGGTTTTTTTTCGTTATAGATCATTAGTTCTTTGAGCAATAAGGTTCAAAAAGGTTAGATGCGGCAAAGCAATGTTTTGGCATTAACGGATTGATTGGACAAAATTAAATCAAAAGCTATGATGAGAAATGATCAGCCTTTAGAGTTTAATGTAAGACTTTATAAATGGGTTCGAATGCAAATAAAAGTGTGTTAAGTTAATTGAGAGATAAAAGCGCTTCCACCAAAATACTGTTTAAAAATGGTACAATATGCTATAATATTAAAACAAACGAAAAGACGAGATTTATCCAAAATGAATTGGGTATTAATTTATAAAATGTTATTATGAAAGAGGTAAAAATGTTTAATGTTGGTAAAATTCAAAAGGCTTATGTAAATAGGTTATCTGAATATGGCGCTTATATGAGTGATGAAATAAATGGTGAAGCAGAGATTTTGCTGCCAAATAAATTTAAGCCGAAGGATCTTGTTGTCAATGATGAATTAGACGTTTTTATTTATCATGACTCAGAACAAAGACTCACAGCAACCACGCAAACACCTTTTTTACAGGTTGGTGAAATTGGCGTTTTAAAATGTGTTGGTGGTATAAAATCCGGTTTTTTCTTAAACAATGGGATAGATAAGGATGTGTTTTTACCATTTAATGAAGCCAAAGGTGAACCTATGAACGGCACCAAATGCTTGGTAAAGCTTTTGCTTGATGACAATGGTCATATTTCTGCAACCATGAAAATTTACAATCACTTATCAGATCAAAGTGAATATGAAACAAATCAACAAGTTAAGGGGATTGTCTATGAAATAAAAGACGAAATGGGTGCTTTTGTTGCAGTTGACAACCAATATCACGGGTTTATACCCAAGCATGAATTCTATAAAGAGATAAAAGTGGGTGCTCAAATAGAAGCACGAATCACAAAAATTAGAGATGACGGTAAATTGAACTTAAGTATAAAACAAAAATCAAGTGTTCAAATTTTTAGTGATGTTGAAGTTGTTATGAAAGCCTTAGTTGAAAATGGCGGTATGCTACAACTTAATGACGAGAGCGATCCTGACCTCATAAAACGAAGATTAAACCTTAGTAAACGCGCATTTAAAAGAGCTGTAGGTAAATTGTTAAAAGATCAGAAAATACAGATTTTAGAAGATGGCATTAAGCTTTTATAAAGAAGGAACTAGGCTTATTTAGTGTTGAAAATAAGCATATAAAGTGGTAGGTGATGGTATGGTAAATGTAATTTTAATGTTGTGCACAGGTGGACTGTCAAGTCAGATGTTTTTGAAAAGCGTTTTGAATGCTGCCCAGGAACAAGGTTATAGAGCCAAAATAGACTATGCTTCGGTACTTTATGATCCTGAGGCTGTTCAAAAATATAGTGAACTTGATTATTTGTTTTTATTTGCCCCAGCTACTGAAATTACAAAGGATGCCATTGACACTACATTTCTCAAGATCAACACTATCATGATATCCCCTCAGGTGAGATATATGTCAGCTAGTATTAAACAAATTTCTATTGATGCTCATATCAACTGCTTGATTCTTGAACCTGAGACGTTTGCAGAACTTGCAGGAAAAGAGTGTTTTCAGATAATAAAATGAAAAGATTGTATGAAAAAAATTCAAATTTTAGTATAATAGTAGTTAGGTAACTTGCTTGGAGGTGTATTTAATGCAAAAAAAGAATAAAGTTATTGTCAAAATTATGGATAGAGAATATACATTGGTAAGTGAAGATTCTAGAGAGCACATGCAAAGTGTCGCAAATTATGTTGATGACAAAATGCGTGAAACTTTTGAAAGCAATAGAAAATTAAGTACTTCAATGATTGGCGTTTTGACGGCTTTAAATATTGCAGATGAATTTTTTAAAGTCAATAGTGAAAAAAATGAACTTGAAAAACGCATTAATTCACCTCAATATGAGCTTAAAAGCGCTAGAGATGAACTTGATGCAGTTGTAGCTGAGTTTGATAGACGAAGTAAAGCTTATGAGAAGATGGTTCAGGAATTTTCTAAATTGATAGATTCATCAAGCATATATGAAACAGGCGTTTCTCAATTGAGAAAAAGAATGGATAAATTAGATCACGAGTTAAAAGACAAAGAAGATAATCTAAAACGCTCTAGGGATGAAGTTGCTGAGCTTGAGAAGGAATTTTCTCATAGAGAAGGTCAATTAAGAGTGATTGATTTTGAAGACTAGACAAACTAATCATTTAAGTACCTTACATTATTGTTAAGGTACTTTTTTTATATAGATCATTAGTTTTCATCTAACCTTGAATAAGAGTTATTAACTTGTGAAAAGCGGTTAGATGAGAAGAGTGACGACAAAACAAGGTTTTGGCGTTAAATGATTATGGAGAATATAGAATGAAAAATATAGAATTATTAGCACCAGCTGGCTCTATAGAGAGCTTAAATGCAGCTATTAATGCAGGTGCAGATGCAATATATATTGGAGGAAGTGCGTTCGGTGCTAGAAAATCGGCGGGCTTCAGTAACGAGGAATTAAGAGAGGCTGTTGAAATTTGTCATAAAAATGGTGTCTTAATTTATGTGACAGTCAATACCCTGATAAAAGAAAATGAGCTTTCTGATTGTATGGCATTTGTTGATTTTTTATACCATGCAAATGTTGATGCCCTTATATTGCAGGACTTTGGTTTGGTTAAAGCGATCAAAAAATATTATCCGGATTTCGATTGTCATGCGAGTACACAAATGACACTACATTCAACAGAAGATGTTCTATTTGCAGCTGAATGTGGCTTTACACGGGTTGTTGTCGCGAGAGAGTTAAGCTTTGAAGAAATTAAGGCAATTCGCAAAGAGACTGATATTGAACTGGAAGTATTTATACATGGGGCTTTGTGTATTTCTTATTCAGGTAACTGTCTAATGAGTAGTATGATTGGCGGCAGAAGTGGAAATAGAGGCAGTTGTGCCCAACCATGCCGTAAAAAGTATACACTAAAACAACAAGATACAGGCGAAATCATGTCTCAAAAAGGGCAGGTTTATTTATTAAGCCCTAAGGACCTATCTGTTATTGAACATATTGAGGCCTTTAAACAAGTTCAAAAGATTTCACTAAAAATAGAAGGGCGTTTAAAGGGGCCAGACTATGTTTATAACGTCGTTTCACATTATAGAAATGCAATAGATGGTAGGTTAAATACCATTCAAGATTTAAGAAAGAGCTTTAATCGGCAGTTTACGGAAGGTCATCTCTTCGAGGCTAAGTTTGATGAGTTGATGAATTATGAAATTCCGAGTGCATACGGCACCATCTTAGGCAAGGTAAAAAGTTATGATAATCAATTTGCAGAACTGGTTTTATTTGATACCTTAAATAAAGGGGATGAGCTTCAATATCGCTACAATGGGGCAACATCTGGTGCCAGAGCAGAAGTTATAATAAAGGGCAATGAAAAAGTTGAATTTGCAGATAAGGGTGACGTTGTAAAAGTAAATTATAAATATCCCTTGAAGAAAAATGCGATTCTTTATAAAACTTATGACAAGCAGTTTATTGATGAAATGGTTCGAAATGGTAAAGTGCAGTATCCCAAATATGGTGTAAAGTTTGACTTCGTAGCCAAATTAGATAATCCAGCATGTTTAAAAGCGACATTGGTTAATTTGGACCATGATGAGCTCATGTCAGCATTTGAACCAGTGCAAATAGATGCCCTAAAGGCAGTAGAGAAGGCCAGATCCATGCCGCTTGATTCCAATCGAATTTATGAACAGTTGTCTAAACTGGGGGGGACCTCATTTTATCTTGATACTTTAGACGTTGAAATTGACGATGACATTGCACTTCCAATCAGTGAGCTAAACAGGATGAGAAGACAGGCCATCGGCATGATTGAAAAGCAAATGCTAAACAAGTATCCTAACAGAATCGCAAAGGAGTTGAAAGAAGATGTGCCTGAGGCTTTTAAACTTTCAATGCAAGAGCGTATAAAAAATCATGATCCGGTAAAGTTAGCAAACGCGACAAAGAAAATTTATAGAATACACGTATATGACAAACTGCAACTTGAACAAGTAATGAGTTTTAGGTATAAAAATGAGGGTCATTTAACCGTTGAGATTTTATATCATGATTTAAAGCATTACATGAGTATTTTTAAAGAATGTATGGATGAGAATATCATTCCGGCATTGCCTAAAATCGTGAGGAATGATGAGCTTGATTTTATTAAAACTTTCATACGATTATACTTTTCACAAGATGAAAGCATGAGGCAAATCAGTATTTCACATTTACCGCACTTAGGTATGATAAGACTTTATCAAAATGCAAGGGTCATAATTGAAGAAGATGCGATGCTATTTAATAGCCTCGCAATAAAGAGTTTTGAAATTCAGGATTTCGCATTGACTCATGAAGTCACTTTTGATGAGTCTAAGGTCATCTTAAAGCATCTCGATGAAGCCTTATATAAGCTACAGTGGTATGTCTATGGTCGTTTTCCGGTTATGACCAGCGAATATTGTGTTGTTGGCGGCGTTTTAGATGGGCATGATCACTGTGGTAGATGCTCAAAGGCATCTTATATGTTAGAAGACGAAATGCATGAAGCCTATCCCCTGTATCTAGAGCCAAGTATTTGTAGAATGCACCTCTTGCTGCCAAGACCCATCTATCTAGTAGATGAGATGGATACAATGTTGAAAAATGGCATTCGAATTTTTAAAATTAGCTTTTTAGGTGCAAGTGACCTTGAAATTGAACAGATTCTTGAACAGCTTGCTCAAAATCATTACAAGTTTGATCGAGACTTATATTCTCGTGGACATTTTAAAAAGGAAATAGAATAATCAATTCGTATAATGAAAATAAAAGGAAGTGAATAGACATGTTAGAAAAGACACTTAGAGTACTTGAATATCCTAAAATCATAGAAATGTTAGCTGAAAACGCCTCTTCTGCATTGGGTAAGTCCGTTTGTAGAGCTTTAGAACCTCAAACTGATATTGGAACAATCCGACATTGGTTAAATGAGACAACCGAAGCGACCGGAATGTTAATTCAATTTGGCAATATCCCCATGGGACCGCTTTTTGACTTAAAAGATCATATTAAGATCGCTCAAATCGGCGGCTGTTTATCACCTAAACAACTTCTTGAGGTTTGTGATTCTTTAAGAACTTCAAGAGCGATGAAGAAATTCATTTCGGGCTCTGAAAGTGCACAGGAGAAGTATCCAAAGTTAAATGAAATTGCATCTCTTATTACAATACATCAAGAGGTAGAGAAACACATAGAGCTATGTATTATTAGTGATCAAGAAATTTCAGACCATGCTTCACCAGAGCTAAAGAAAATTAGAAAAGGCATTGAGAGCAAAAATGCTGCAATTAGGCACAAGTTGGAGTCAATTATCTCCTCTCCAAATTATCAGAAGTACCTTCAAGATACGATCATAACCATAAGACAGGATCGTTTTGTCATCCCGGTAAAAAGTGAGCATAAAAATCATATTAAAGGGATGGTACATGACCAGTCTTCTAAAGGCAGTACTTTTTACATTGAACCGATGGCAGTCGTTGAACTTAACAACGAAATGCGCATGTTAAAAGTTGAAGAGCAAAAGGAAATAGAGCGTATTTTGAGAATGCTTACAGGTGAGGTTGCTGAAATAGGGGAAGGCGTAATCGCAAATATTAGTGCTTTGACACAGCTTGATTTTATCTTTGCAAAGGGCAAGTTATCATTGGCCATGCGTGGTATTGAACCTGAGATTAATACAGCAAATCGATTTAGAATTAAAAACGGTAGACATCCATTAATTCCAAAAGATGTGGTTGTCCCTTCAAATATTTGGCTTGGGGAGAGCTTCTCAACCTTGCTAATCACTGGACCTAATACAGGTGGTAAAACGGTAACGCTCAAAACAGTTGGTTTACTGACACTAATGACACAAGCTGGAATGCATATTCCTGCAAGTTATGGCACTGAAATTGGCATTTTTGAAAATGTGTTTGCAGATATTGGTGACGAGCAAAGTATAGAGCAAAGCTTAAGTACTTTTTCATCACATATGACCAATATCGTTCAGATACTAAACTCAGTAACCCCTAATTCTCTCTGTTTATTCGATGAACTCGGTGCCGGCACTGATCCAACTGAGGGTGCTGCACTTGCCATGGCAATATTGGATAAACTTAAAAAATGGAATATAAGAACGCTTGCAACCACTCATTATTCTGAATTAAAAGAATATGCAATTATCAATGATGGCATTGAAAATGCGAGTGTTGAATTTAACGTGGAAACATTAAGTCCAACCTATAAATTGCTCATTGGCATCCCAGGAAAATCAAATGCATTTGAAATTTCAAAGAAACTTGGATTAAGCCAAGAGCTAATTGATTATGCAAAAGAATATGTTCATAAGGATAATATTGAGTTCGAAGAAATTATTGCCAACATAGAGAAGAACAGAAAACAGGTTGAAGAAGAAAGAGATGAAGCGATTCGATTGAGATTGGAAGTTGAAAAGCTCAAGAAGAGTTTGCAAGAAAAAGAAGAAAAAATTACGCTTCAAAGAGACCGTATTTTGAAGACATCAAAAGATGAAGCAAAAGAGATACTCAAACGTGCAAAAGATGAAACAGATCAAATCGTAAAGTCCCTACGCGATATTAAGAAAAATGCGGATCAGACTAAGAACAAAGAAATTGAGGAAATGCGTAAGCGTTTAGCGGATTCTATTAATGCAGTGACAGATTCGGTTATCGATGTAGAAGCCATTAATGAGTTTGCACCAGAATCTCTTCTGGTTGGAGATAGTGTTATTGTATTGTCCATTAACCAAGAGGCAACAGTCATCACACTTCCAAATGAAAAGGGTGATTTAACGGTTCAAGTGGGTCTCATGAAAATGAATGTTAATCTAAAAGGCTTGGCCTTGATCAACAAAAAGAAACGCGATGAAAAAGTCGTAAAGAAGGTAAGGGCTTTCAATGCAACATCAGCAACCATAAAAACTGAAATTGATGTCAGAGGGAACAATATAGAAGATGCAATAATGATCATTGATAAGTATTTAGATGATGCTGCTATTTCTAATCTTGAACGTGTCAGAATCATTCATGGAAAAGGGACTGGCGTACTGAGAAAAGGGTTACATGAGCATTTTAAAAGACATCCACATGTTAAAAAGTTTGAGGATGCGGCTTATAACGAAGGTGGTTATGGTGCCACTGTGATTGACTTAAAATAGAGGGATTTCATGATTAAAACAAAGCAATTGATCTTAACACCATTGTCGCTTGAATTTTATGAAGCACTTGTGGATTCAGACAAATCTTTTTTTGAAAAGGCAGGGTTAAAAATTCCTGACCATTGGTTTTTGCCTGATTATTTGGAAGTTGTCAGTAGTTTCATCTCGATGATTGCCTTGGGATGTGATCCAAATTTTCTTGGGTGGATGGTTCAAGACCAAAAAAGTGAGGCAATTATAGGCGATTTTAACTTTAATGGTGGACCGGATAATGGTGAAGTTGAGATTAGTTACTCACTATTACCAGCGTATCAAAATATGGGTTTTGGCACTCAGATTGTTAGTGGGATTCTCTTGTGGGCTTATTTTCAAGGCAATATAAAGGCCATCAATGCTCAAACTAGGGTTACCAATAAAAGATCACAGGCACTTCTTATTAAAAATGGATTCAAAGTTAAATTAGAACATTATCCATATGTGGATTATCAATTTGATATGAAACATATTATTCAGCAGTTTCCAGAGTATAATTTGCAAAACGGATTTGCAGTTAGCAGCTGTCTTTTGGGTCTTGATGCAAAGTATTCTGGCGGTAATAATCAAGTCAATGAATTACTGGATCTATCTAAAGTTGTAAAAATGGTGCCCTTTTGTCCAGAACAACTTGGTGGACTCAGCACACCAAGAGATCCAGCTGAAATTGTAAATAATAAGGTTATAACAAAGACGGGTCTAGATGTTACTGATGCATTTTTAAGAGGTGCTGAAGAAACGCTGAAGATTTTAGAAATAACTGGTCAGAGAGCTATTATCCTAAAGGATGGTAGTCCATCATGTGGAAGTTCAAAGATATATGATGGGACCTTTACAATGACAAAAATAACTGGGAGCGGTAAGACTTGTGACAGATTATGTGAAACATATGAAAATCTGTTGATATATAATGATCGAAAGGACTTGATTATATGGCAAGGAGGCATGGCTTTATGATTGGTTTGGATTTGAATTCGGATATAGGTGAAGGTTATGGTCAATTCAGAGTTGGCAATGATGCAGAAATTATACCCTGGATAACATCAGCCAACATAGCTGTGGGTATGCATGCTGGTGATCCTATGATTATAAGTAAAACACTTTCGCTATGTAAACAACATAATGTGAGTGTTGGTGCTCATCCTGGGTATATGGATTTACATGGTTTTGGCAGAAGATCTGTCAAAATGGCGCTTGAAGACTTTGAGGCACTAGTATGTTATCAATTAGGCGCTTTCAAGACACTTTGTGACTTTAAGGGATTAAAATGCCATCATGTAAAACCCCATGGTGCCATGTATAACGATTTAGCTCTTGATGGCGTTCTTGCAGAGACTTTTGCGGAGATTATAAGGCGATTTGATCCGAGTCTTTTAATATATGGTCTTCCCAACACAGCCCTCGAAGTGGCAGTGGAAAAGTGTGGTTTAAATTTCGTTCCTGAAATATTTGTAGATCGAAATTATACATCCGATGGATTACTTGTTTCTAGAGGTATTGAAAACGCAATTATTGAGGAAGTTGATGAAATGGTTGAACGCATCATTGAGTGGACTAGAACCGGAAAAATTAAAGCGATTACAGGTGAAACGATTGAGATTAGAGGCAAAACACTCTGCGTTCATGGTGATCAACCTAATGGTGCTTTAATTGCTAAAAAATTATATGATGCATTAAGGTATATTTAAGCCAAGATAGATTGAGGGTAAAATGGAATATAAGATAAAAAATATTGGAGATCAAGCGATCTCCATTTACTTTGAAAATAAAATAGATATTAGTATTAATCAAAGTGTTCACTATATAATGGATCACCTGAAGGCGATGTCTTTAGTAGGTATCAAAGGGTATGTGCCTGCATATCAAAGTTTGATGATTTATTATGATCCTTATATTTTAAAGGAAATAATTCTAAAAGATATTTTAACTAATCTTGCTGATAATCTAGGACCTCTGACGACTGACAATAAGCTGGGATACAGGATTCCCGTCTTATATGAAGGGTCAGAATTAGCCTATGTGGCTGATTATCATGGCATGCCAATAAATGAGGTTATAGAGCGACACACAAAACCAAATTATTATATTTATTTCCTTGGATTTGCACCTGGATTTCCTTATCTTGGCGGTCTTGATCCCAAAATTGCAACACCAAGACTTGAACAACCCAAAATAAAAATTGAAGAAGGATCGGTTGGTATTGCCGACCATCAAACCGGTATTTATACAATTAGTTGTCCAGGAGGCTGGCAAGTAATTGGTAAGACACCCTTAAAACTCTTTAGAGAAAATTCTTGTGCCTTAGAAGCAGGTAAATACATTCAGTTTTATGCCATAGATCAAAAAACATATGACATGTTAAAAGATAATGATGATGGTGCGATTAGACTGGAGGTGTTAAAGTGATTCAAACACAACTTGAAATAATCAAGCCAGGTATTTTAATGACCATTCAAGATCAAGGTAGATATGAGGGCTTGCATCTGGGAATTCCACAAAGTGGTTGTATGGACACATATGCGGGTATTATGGCCAATAGACTTGTTGGTAATTCAAGAAATACACCTCTTATTGAAATGACTTTTGGAAATTTTGAAATTAGGTTTAATCATAAGGCCTTGATTGCGGTAACTGGTGCTCTAGGTGAACTTTTTATTAACAATACTCAAATCAACCTCTGGGAAAGTTATTTGCTTAATCCAGGGGACGTAATAAAAATGCATGACTGTCAGTTTGGTTGTCGAAATTATCTTGCTGTTCAAGGCGAGTGGATGATTGGTGAACCTCAATATGGCTCATACGCCACTTACATTAGAGGGGGTATTGGAGGCTTAAACGGAAAGACCATATCTAAAGGCCAGCAAATTTCCATTAGAGGCCAGGTCAATCCTGTTAAGCGAAAAGTTAAAGCTAATAATTCAGTCTACTTTAAAATGCTTCGTCAATCTCACAAAGAGGTTAGGGTAAGTTTAGGGCCACAAGAAGATTCGTTTTCTACACTTGGTATTAAGCATTTTTTTAGTGAAGGTTACCAAGTGCTCCCTCAAAGTGATCGGATGGGGATAAGACTTAGTGGAAAGCAAATTGGACATGTGAAACCAGCAGACATTATTTCAGATGGGATTGCATTCGGTGCCATTCAAGTGCCTTCAAGTGGACAACCCATTATTATGATGGCAGATCGCCAAACCACAGGAGGGTACACAAAAATTGGGACGGTTCTCAGTGATGACCTTCCCATTATTGCACAAGCCGTGGCAGGTGATGTTCTCCATTTTAGAAACGACTTTAAGACGCATGCGTTAACGAATGATATAGCCAATGATACAATAAATGATACAGCGAAAGCATTTAGTGGTTGTGATGACAATGAAACGGGTTGTAGTATTTTAGAAACACGCTATTATGATATTAATGTAAATAAAAAAAACTTCCACATCATGGTGGAAGTTCTTGAAGACTCGTTATGATTTTAAATGGTATTTAAGCACGCCAGGTCTTCCTTATTGGGAGATCAGGTTTTTAATTTGTTGCAATTGTACTTCATCGGGAAACTTCTCAAGACCTTGATTGATCACTTTTAGAGCTTTTTCAGGTTTCTCTTGATAGTAATAATAGCTCGCCGATGTAGCATAAAAATCAGAAGTAGATCGCATTGTGACGACACCTGTAATGGTTGGTACAAGGAAGAGCAAAACGGTTACAAATTGTATCAAAATGCGTTTTGGTGTGAAGGCCTTTTCATGATAAATGCCAACACCAAAAGCAGCGACAAAACCACCAATTAAACCAGCAATATGGCCAACGACGTCAATATTTGGTCTTACAAAGCTAATGACTAAGTTGATTCCGATTAATATGAGAAAATCGGTGCCGAAAATTCGCTTATAGGCATGAGGGTTTACAAAATAGAGGTAAAGATTCGCACCAAAGAGTCCAAAAATCGCACCCGATGCACCAACACTTGTGTTGGGTACCAGTAGGAAGCTAAAGGCCGAACCGATTAAGCCTGAAATAAAATAAATGAAAAGATACTTTTTGGGGCCATAAAAGCGTTCGATATCCCTACCTAAAATATAGAGCGCCATCATGTTAAAAATAAGGTGCATTATATCAGCATGTAAGAATATAGCACCCAATAAGCGCCAAAATTGTCCCATTGCAATCAGAATGTTTATTTTTGCACCTAGAATTAAAAAGGCACTACCACCTGCAAAATTGATGATTGTTGATAATATAAACATGATCACATTGATTCCGATTAGAATTTCTGTGAGTGTCGCTGATTTCACTTTTCGTATATAATAATTGATGTTAGCCATTTAAACGCTCCTATTAAAATTTGATTATAATAATATTATAAACATTGAATTGTTAAATTGAAACCACTTAATTGTAAACAATAAAAGAATCTTCAAAATGATTGCTTTTAAAATGAATTTATGATAAAATACCATGTAATTAACTGAATAATTAAAGAGTTCTTTGATTGGGAGAGTAAGTTATAAAAGTCTTTTAGCGAGCCGATGTTGATGGAAGATTGGTAGATGATTATGATTGAAGCGCACCCATGAGATTTTAGCTGAATTGAGTAGGCTGAACGGTTGTCCCGTTATAGACATGGAGTGAGAACACTAATGTGTTCTAAGTAGAGTGGTACCGCGGATTTTTCGTCTCTTACATTTATGTAAGAGGCGTTTTTTATTATAAATCATTAGTTTTCATCCAGCTTTGAGCAAGAATGTTCAACTTGCGAAATGCGGTTAGATGAGAACGTTAACGCCAAAACAAGGTTATGGTGTTAAATGATTATATGATCATTAGTTTTCATCCAGCTTTGAGCAAGAGGTTTAGGACTCAAGCGATGTCAGTGAAAACTGTTTTGAGTCATCGAAAGATGACGACATGCTATCGTATTTAAAATATTTATTATAAATAATGGAGGATTGTATGGATTATAAAGTATCTATTGCAACATTACTAAGTAAGCATATTGAAGGCTTAAGTTATGATGAAATTCTGAACTTGATGGAACATCCCAAAAATAAGGACATGGGGGATTTCGCATTTCCATGCTTTAAATTGGCTAAAGCTTATAGAAAAGCGCCTGTACAAATTGCAGATGAACTTAAAGGTCAATTAGAGTCAAATGAACTGTTTGAATCGGTTTCATCAGTTGCAGGATTTTTGAATTTTACCATCAATCAGGAGCATTTTGTTAAAACGATTTTATCAGAGGTTCTAACATTGGGTTCAGAGTATGGCAAATCAAAAATTGGACAAGGTCAAAAGGTAATCGTTGAGTATTCGTCAGTTAATATTGCAAAGCCTTTCCACATGGGTCACATCAGAAGTACCATGATTGGAGAATCCTTAAATAGAATTTATAAATTCTTGGGTTATGATACTGTTGCAATTAATCATTTGGGTGATTATGGAACTCAATTTGGTAAATTGATTGTAGCTTACAAACTTTGGGGCAGCAAGGAAGTCATCGAGGCTGATCCAATCAACGAACTCTTAAAGATATATGTAAGATTCCACGATGAAGCGGAATCTAAACCAGAGTTAAATGATGAAGCTAGAGCATGGTTTACAAAGCTTGAAAATGGCGATCCAGAAGCGGTGGAATTATGGACATTGTTTAAAGATATGTCACTAATTGTATTCAATAGAGTTTATGGTCTATTAGGTGTTACCTTTGATTCATATGCAGGAGAGAGTTTTTATTCAGATAAAATGCCAGCTATCTTATCTGAACTCAGAGAGAAAAATATTGTTGAAAAATCAGATGGTGCAGAAATTGTTAACCTTGAACCATATGGTATGCCACCAGCCTTGATTACTAAAAAAGACGGTTCGTCATTATATATGACACGTGACCTTGCAGCAGCAAAATATAGAAAAGATCACTACAATTTTGACAAGAATATCTATGTGGTTGGTAGTGCTCAAAAGCTTCATTTCCAGCAATGGTTCAAAATTATTGAGCTCATGGGCTATGCGTGGAGTAAAGATTGTATTCATGTAGAGTTTGGAATGGTTTCCCTTGAAGATGGCTCTTTATCGACAAGAAAAGGGCAAGTTGTTTTCCTTGAAGATGTGCTTCAAAAGGCGATTGAACAGACTCAAGCAATTATCAACGAAAAAAATCCTGACTTAGCAAATAAGGAAGAAATTGCAAAACAAGTTGGTGTTGGTGCTGTTGTCTTCCAAGAGCTTTATACAAGTAGAACTAAGGATTATTCATTCTCATTAGATAGAACCTTATCTTTTGAAGGGGAAACAGGACCGTACGTTCAGTATACACATGCAAGAGCGTGTAGTGTTCTTCGAAAAGCAGGCGACACAGAAATTCCAACAGTTGATCAAATTGATTTCTCTAAATTAGATGATGAAGCGTCTAAGGAAGTTGTTCGTCTTTTAAGTAAATATAATGAGAGTGTTGTCTTGGCTCATAAGAACTATGAACCTCACACTGTTGCGAGATATGTTGTTGAGCTTGCTCAGAATTTTAACAGATTTTACCATGACAATGCAATTTTAGTTGATGACGAAGCTCTTAAAATTGCGAGATTGTCATTGGTTAAAGCCGTTAAAATCGTTATCGAAAGTGCCCTTAAACTCGTATGTTTAGAAGCGCCTGATCAAATGTAGTTTATCCTCATCAACATTTGTGACATCTAACGATGTCTCAAAGCAATTTTCGCTGACGCTGTTTGAGGTTAAACATTACTCGTCACAGCTTTTGGCTCAAATTTTGTTGTCTTGCAACATTTGTGACATCTGACGATGTCTCAAAGCAATTTTCGCTGACGCTGTTTGAGGTTAAATATTCCTCATCACAGCTTTTGGCTCAAATTTTGTTGTCTTGCAACATTTGTGACATCTGATGATGTCTCAAAGCAATTTTCGCTGACGCTGTTTGAGGTTAAACATTCCTCATCACAGCTTTTGGCTCAAATTTTGTTGTATATAATAAAAAAAGCGTGTTGTTTTAGAAAATATTTTTCTAACAACGCGCTTTATTTTTAATTGTTTGATTCCATCATGTCTTCAATTCGATCCAAGACATTATTTAATGTATCAATGTTTAAATTTTCTTTTAGGATAAAATCATAAAAATCCAATCCTTTTAATCGCTTATTTAAATTTTCCACCTCTGAAGATGTAAGTATAACAATCGGAATTGTGCAGAATTTAGAACTTTTAAGTTCTTTTATTAACTCTTCGCCTGACATATCAGAAAGCTCCATTCCAGTGAAAATAACATCGATTTCATCATGTGCTAAAATTTTAAATAAGTCATTTCCTTGTCTTGAATCAAAATATGCATGACCACTTCTTAAGACTAAATCGTGTACGACACGTCTAAAAAAATCACTGTATTCAAAATGAAGTATTCTCATAGCCGCTCCTTTTACTATTGTAGATGTATAAGTTATTCTATCATTATAATACCCGAAAAAACAAAAAATAACAAATGATTGCATAAAATAATTTTAAATATAAAAAATGTTTCGCAAATTTAACAAAATGTATTGACACCCTATCCAAACATTGTTATATTAGTTTTCAATATAAGAAAACAGACTTTGACGGAGAATGCTAAAGAAAGCTTTTTAAGAGACCTGATGGCTGGTGTGAATCAGGAGGGCAAACTTTAACTCTCACTCCCGAGTTTTGTATCTGAATTTAGTAAGATATGACGTTACTCACGTTACGAGATCAAAGTGACATGAACTAAGTTTATGTAATTTGGGTGGTACCGCGCGGATAAAGACTGCGTCCCATTTGGGGCGTAGTCTTTTTTTAATTCAAAAAAACAAAATATGGAGGAAATGGAAATGAAAAGAATTAAAATATTTGATACAACTTTGAGAGATGGCGAACAAGCGCCGGGCTTTACAATGAATTTATCCGAAAAGGTTAAAATAGCAAAACAACTCGAAAAATTAGGTGTGGATGTCATAGAAGCAGGATTTGCAATTGCATCACCTGGCGACTTTAACGCAATTCGAGAGATTTCTAGAAATGTTGGCAATATCAGTGTTGCTTCACTTGCCAGAACGACAAAATTAGATATAGATCGCGCATGGGAAGCTTTACAGTTTGCAAAGAAACCAAGAATTCACTTGTTCATCGCTACTTCTGATGTACATTTAAAGCATAAATTGAAATTAACGAGAGAAGAAGTTTTAAAATCAGCAGTTGAAGGTGTTCGATATGCCAAGCGATTCTTCGATGATATTGAATTTTCTGCAGAGGATGCGGTTAGAAGTGATTTGGGATTCCTTACCGAGATTTTCTCGGCTGTTATTGCAGAGGGTGTAAAAACCATAAACATTCCGGATACAGTGGGTTACACCACACCAGATGAATACTACACATTCATCAAGACCTTGAGAAATCAAATCACAAATATTGAAAATGTTGAAATCTCAGTTCACTGTCACAACGATTTGGGTTTTGCAGTTGCCAACTCACTTGCAGCTATAAATGCTGGTGCAACACAAATCGAATGTACCATTAATGGTATAGGAGAGAGAGCTGGAAATGCTGCACTTGAGGAAATCGTCATGGCGATTGACACCCGTAAAGATTACTTTAACTGCTTTACGAATGTTGATACTAAGCAAATTATGAAGACGAGTAAATTACTTCAAAATATCACGGGTGTCAAAGTGCAGCCCAACAAAGCAATTGTCGGTGATAACGCTTTTGCCCATGAAGCAGGTATTCATCAGCATGGTGTACTACAAGAGCGTACAACATATGAGATCATGACACCAGAATCGGTTGGTCTTGATACAAATAAAATTGTACTTGGTAAACACTCGGGTAGACATGCATTTGTGGACAGGGTTAAAGCCTTAGGGTATGTATTGGATTCAACAGAACTTGAAACGGCATATGCGTCTTTCATTGAACTTTGCGACAAGAAAAAAGATGTTTTCGATGCCGATATTGATGCTATCTTAAATAAAGAGACAACACACATTCCTGAGGTTGTAAAACTTGAAACTTTCATGATTCACTCTGGAAAACACATTCCTGCTACTGCGACGATCTCGTTGAAAATCGATGGTAACGAAATTACAGATGCCTCAGTAGGAGATGGTCCAGTAGATGCTTCATTCAAAGTAATTGAAAAGTCTGTTCATAAAACGATAAAATTAATCGATTACAAGATCAACGCCGTTACAGAAGGCAAGGATGCACTAGGAGAAGCAGTGGTTGTCTTGAAAATAGAAGATCGTAATTTCCGAGGAAGAGGCATTAGTACGGATGTCATTGAAGCCAGCATAAATGCCTATATTGAGGCGGTAAATAAATCATATATAGACTTAAACTAGGAGGGAAACAAAATGGGAATGACCATGACACAGAAAATTTTAGCAGCACATTGCCAGAGGGAGAATTTAGTTGCTGGAGAGTTCGTACATGTTGACTTAGACATGGTACTTGGAAATGATATAACAGCACCGGTTGCAATTGATAGTTATGATCAGATGGGCGTGAGACAAGTATTTGATCCAAAGAAAATTGCATTGGTCCCAGATCACTTTACACCAAACAAAGATATTGAAACGGCAAACCTTGCCATTAAAATGAGACAGTTTGCAAAAAACAATCAAATCGAAAATTATTTCGAAATTGGTCAAATGGGCATTGAGCATGCTCTGTTGCCTGAAAAAGGTCTAGTTGTTGCTGGCGACGTTGTTATTGGCGCATATTCTCACACCTGTACCTATGGGGCACTGGGTGCTTTCTCCACAGGTATTGGCAGTACTGATATGGCTGTGGGAATGGCAACTGGAAAGTGTTGGTTCAAAGTCCCTACTGCTATCAATATTGAGCTTAGCGGTGCACTAAGAGATTGGACGAGTGGAAAAGATGTCATTTTACACCTCATTGGCCTAATTGGTGTTGATGGTGCTAGATATCAGTCGCTTGAGTTTACAGGACAAGGTTTATCGAGTCTTACCATGGA
>NZ_JBVBZF010000027.1:0-21499 GCF_057447755.1 Fusibacter sp.
AATTTAACAAGACAAAAGGCAGCGCAAGAAATTGAGAAAATAGTAACAGTTGACCGTATGGAGATTAAGGCGTCCTTAAATGCCATTTCCTTCTTTAATATTTTCACCGATAAGGAACTGGAGCGAATTATTGACATCGTCTCCACCAGACGCTATAAGGAAAATCAGATTCTCTTTAGAACTGGTGACGTCAACGAGGCATTTTATATCATTCTCAAGGGTTGTATTAGAATTGCAAAGCGTGACGACAACAATGAAGAAATCGTTTTAGGTCATGTGGCAACCCAAGGTTTATTGGGTGAAACAACTTTGGTCAATGAATTTCATTTTGTGGATGCGATTGCAGAAGAGTATACAGAAGTTCTCGAGATGAAGCAAAGTGAGCTTGAACATATGATTGAGGAAAACCCTGTTTTGGGAAATAAGTTCTTATTGATGTTAATTGACAAACTAAACTTCAAGCTCTCTGCGACTAATGAATTGGCTTCCAAATATTTTCTTAAGGATGAACACATTCGCGATTCACAAGATTAATCGAATGAGCCATCAGTGACATCTTATCAGTAAGATCGATAACAAATATAAAAAGCAGGTAGTTCAACAAAAATTTTAAACTTTATTAATTTTGTTGAATTGCTGCTTTTTTACGTCTATAATAAGAGGTGTAGTCATTATTATGATATTATTAGGAGGGTTATTTTGAAAAAAGGCGATATAATTTGGGGCGTCATACTTGCTTTGTTTGTGGCTTTTGTGTCATTGGAGCCAACACATAGTGTTTTCATGAGTTTCACAAGTGCTCATCCATACATTGGCGGCTTCTTTAAATTTGCATTATTAGCGACAATGGGTGAAATGTTAGTGGTTCGTTTGAACCTTGGGTATTTTAAAAAAGCACCAGGTTTTATTTACAGGGCGATTATTTGGGGCTTTTTAGGAATCATCATTACATTGATCTTTCAAATTTTTGCAAATGGCACCATGGCAGCGCTTGAAAAAGGCTATCTCTTTGGAAAGGGAAGTACAATTGCATTTGCCTTCTTCACAAGTTTTTGGATGAACTTGACTTTTGCACCGACAATGATGGCTTTCCACAGATACACGGACACCTACCTTGACCTAAAATTTGGTGAAGGCATTGCTAAGCCGACTTCTAAGCAAGTTATAGATAAGATCGATTGGAATGGTTTTATTTCTTTTGTGCTTTTTAAAACGATTCCATTTTTCTGGATTCCAGCACATACGATTACATTCTTGCTCCCAGGAGAGTATAGAGTCCTTGTAGCAGCCTTTTTATCGATGGCACTTGGATTGTTATTGACGATCGGTAAAAGAAAGAACAGCTCAAAATAGGGGCAAATTAATAAGGCATATGCAGTGAACATTTATGTTCATGCATATGCCTTTTGTTTTTGACTTAGATTTCAAACGCATCATTGAGTTCTGGGATGACAATTTCACAATCTTTAATTTTTGTCAGCTCATCCTTGAAATAATGTGAAGCCTCAAATTCACCATGAGTTACAAAAATCTTTTCGAGTCCCATAATAGGGTTTACCCATGCGAGCAGGTGATTGAGATCTGCATGACCCGAAAAACCTGTAATAGAATGAATATGGGCTTTGATGGCGATATCTTCATCCAAGATACGCACTTTTTTTACACCATCCTTAATGGCCCTACCAAGGGTTTCTTCGGCCTGGTAGCCAATAAAGACAACATGTGTTGAAGGTCGCCATAGATTATGCTTTAAGTGATGCTTAATTCGTCCAGCTTCACACATGCCACTTGCCGAAATGATTACTTTTGGTGAATGGTCCTTGTTTAGGGCTATGGATTCTTCGTTTGAGTTGATCAAGTGAAGATTTTTTAAAATAAAGGGACTTTCCCCATAACTTTTGATGAGTTCGCTCATATAGTGACTGCTTTTTGAGTAGATGGAAGTCGCATCAAGTGCCAAGGGTGAATCAACATAAATTGGAATGCGATCAAGGGTGGCGCTTTTGTCAGTATCATGGGTCCGGATATAGTGGTTAAGCTCAAAAATAATTTCCTGGGTACGGCCAACTGCAAATGATGGAATAATCACAGTGCCTCCCTCTTCATAGGCGTCTAGTATGATATCTACAAGTTTATCTGTTCTGATATCAATATCTTGATGAAGTCGGTTGCCATAAGTGGATTCAACCACCAAGAATGTAGCACTTTCAATGGTATCTGGATTTTCTTGAAGGAAGTTAGTGCTGTTGCCAAGATCACCGGAAAATACGATGCGCTTGTCTTGGCCATCTTCTTTGAAATCAATGATGACGGATGCTGATCCTAGGAGGTGACCAGCGTTAACCAATTGGAAGGATAGTTCATCGCTTATGGCCACGGATTGTTTATATTCGAGGGGATAAAGATACTGTATGGCTTCTACTGCATCATCTTCACTGAAGAGCGGTTGGACCTTTTCAAGTCCAGCACGTTCACGTTTTTTATTCTCCCACTCGGTCTCAGACTCATGTATTTTACCAGAGTCTCTCAAGAGGATATCTGCTAGATACATGGTTGGATAAGTACAGTAGATCTTGCCAGTAAAGCCCTTTTTGACCAGCAGTGGTATTCTGCCAGAATGGTCCACATGAGCGTGTGAAAGAATCATAAAATCAAGTGATTTGGGGTCAAACTCAAATAGATTGTAATTGAGCTGTTCCTCAGTGAGGGTGCCTTGAAATTGTCCGCAGTCTATTAAAAAACGATACTGTTCAGTTTCAACGAGATACATGGAGCCGGTTACATGACCAGCAGCGCCTAAGAATGTTATTTTCATATTGACCTCCAACTTTTTCTTCGATTATTTATATTGTACCCTAAAAAACAGAAAATATATTTGAAATATTCTTGTATTTTTACTTTACAAATAAGATAATGTTAGTGACTTGATATTCTTGCAAGGATTTTAGAAAAACAGTGCGATAAGGAGGTCTAATGAAAATCGGAAATTGTATGAGGGATGAAGAAAAATTAGGGTACTGTATTATCCAAAACGAAAGGGTCTATCCATTGAACTCTATTTTAGGAATACAAATAGATGCTTTTAATGAATTGGTTGAAAACTGGGATGATATCAAGCAGGAAATACATAAAAGGATGGATTCGATAGAGGGAATCTCTGTTGATGAAGTCATCTTTTTAGCGCCGATACCCAAGCCCGTTAGAAATATAATTTGTGTTGGGAAAAACTATTTGGACCACGCCAAAGAGCTCGATGGAAAAACGACGAATTTGTCTGGTATTCCACAAGAACCTATTTATTTTTCAAAGATGGCACATCGTGTGTTGGGGCCAGAAGAGCCTATAAATATTGATATCAGTGTCACAAATCAAGTAGACTATGAAGTTGAGCTTGGATTGATCATAAAGAAGACCTGCAAAAATGTAAACGCATCTGATGTGAAAGACGTGATCTTCGGTTATGCTGTATTTAATGACTTGTCCGCAAGAGATTTACAAGTAAAGCATGTTCAATGGCATCGCGGTAAGTCTTTGGATGATTTTACAGCCATGGGACCCTACATCGTTACTGCAGATGAAATTGAATTCCCACCTAGCCTTGATATTCGCTGCAAGGTAAATGGTGAACTCAGACAAAAAGGGCTTACAGATGCCTTGATTTTTCCGATTGAAACACTGATATCGGATTTCTCAAAAGGCACAACCTTGATTCCAGGAGATGTAATGATTACAGGAACACCTTCTGGCGTGGGCATGGGCTTTAATCCGCCTAAATACCTTGCTGACGGAGATCTTGTCGAATGTGAAATCGAAGGACTTGGCAAAATATGCAATCTAGTTGTAATGAAAAATTAAAGGTTCCGTGATGGTTTTTAATCCTTAATTTTGGTACAATATTGATAGAGACAAATGATTGGAAATACGAAAAAAGAAGGCTTAAAAACAGAGAAGGGGATTATATGACAGATAGAAAATTCAGAATGATTTCATTTGTGTTCGCGGTGGTCTTGGTCTTTAATTTAAACATCGGGTTCGCAGGACATGGAATGTTAACAGATGATGTTGGTGAAACAATCCCAAGTGTTGAAACCACAGCGACTGAATCGCAGAATAATACTGAGGGCGATTCAAATGTAGAGACAAATTTAGAAAATGTTGATAAACCTGAGCCTGTTCGATTGAACAATGAAGGTTTGGAACTCTTAGAATCATATTCTTTTACAAAACCAGAGGGTGTCGATGTGGAGAACATTGAGTATAATCAATACAATATTGGTTATTTCTATGTTGTGGCGGTAAGCAATGCCGTTAACATCAGACAAAAACCAGACACGAGTAGTCCTGTAATTAAACAACTCGGTTTTTATGGTAAAATGAATGTCTTTGAAAAAGTGAGAGGCCAGTATTTTAAAACGTCGGACAGTGATGAATGGTATCGCCTCTATTGGTATGAAAAGAATGAAATCAAAACAGGCTATGTGTATTCAAAGATCGTTAGATTTAGATCCTTTAGACTCGATTTAGCAAAGGATAAAATCGATGAGCTCGTGAACTATTTCAAGGATCACGACAATATGGCAAAAATAAATAACTATAAAAATGCCAATGGTTATCCGCCGAGTTATAAGGGACAAAACTTTGATGCCTTTGGGAATCAAAGAGACCAGTCCGCACCTCTATACCAATTGCCAAACAGTGGCAGTGAGTTTAGATATTTACCTGATGGACTAGTGGTGGATGTACTTGGTGCAGAGAATGGCTATTATAAAGTTCATGTCTTTGACCATGATTCGGAAGGTTATATTCCAAAAAAATATTTATCCTTCCAAAATCAAGTGAAACAAATTAATCAAACCATATTCGTGGATATTAAAAACCAAAATATCAGCAGCTATCAACTTGAAGATGGTATATGGGTCCTTAAATCACTATCATACGCAACGACTGGTATGGAAGCAGAGTTTAAGGAACCAACTGTTCCTGGAACATATGCCGCAATTCAAAAGAAAGATAAATTCTTGTATTTAGATGATGTTACTAAAGAGCTTGACGGCTATGCGCCTTATGCCATTCGATTTAATGGTGGCGCGTACTTACATGGCTTTCCAGTGAACTACAAGTGGAATACCGTTAAGGAGCTCGTCAAAGAAGCCCAATATGATGAAAAGGGCACCTTGGTTCAAGAGGCTGTTTATGAAGAAAAACGTGTTGGATCGCCAATTGATCCAGGTTTGATAGAGTATTCATACACGTTGGGAACCGTACCTTTATCCCACAAATGTGTAAGAAACCCTACCTCGCATGCTGAGTTCCTCTACAATTGGGTTAAATTAAATGAGACGATGATCATCGTCGTAGATTAATAAAAGACAACTGGTAATTGCCATTAGGAGAAATAAATGAAATATAAAAAAATAATGATATTTAGCCTTATATTAATCATAGCTGTATTGGTAGGTGCTTTTAGCATCAACCAATACACTATTTATGTGGAAAACAAAAAAGTTGAAGCGGCTGAAACGAAGTTGAGATTAGAAGAAGAAGCAAGAGCGGCCGAAGTGGCAAGACTAGAAGCAGAAGAAGCTCAGAGAAAGGCTGAAGAGGAAGCGAGAATCAAAGCTGAAGAAGAAGCACGACTCAAAGCTGAAGAAGAAGCAAGATTAAAGGCGGAAGCCAATAAAAAATTGATTGAAGAAAATACTTACTATACAGGTAAAAAAGGTGCAAGTGTCTATGACCAAACAGGTGAAGATAAGCAGACACTAAACACACTTACACCTAAAACTTCAGTTTTTGCTTTGGAATACATTCAAGATGATGCTGGTAATACTACCTATGTTAAAGTTGCGGATCAATTTGATGGCAATGAACTTGGTTATATCTCATTCGATCAGCTTGTAAAAACGCCGATGGAACTAATCGCTAGACCTTATGATGATGCTGATTATTCTGCATTTAATAAAAATCCTGATTTTATAGACAATCCACCAGTGACCGTAAAAGGGGTCTATATGACTGGGAACTCAGCAACTACAAGTAAACTGGATGAGCTTATTGACTTGCTAGACAAGACAGACCTAAATGCCCTTGTAATCGATGTCAAGGATGATAATGGTTTTCTCTTGTTTTATTCAGAAACAGCCAATCAGCTTAATCCACGTGCTAACGAGAAAGTTTATATAAAAGACATGCAAGCCTTTATGGATAAGTTGAAGGCACATGATATTTATTTAATCGCCAGAATCGTTACTTTCAAATCGCCGATTTATGCGAAATCCAATCCAGATAAGGCAATTGTCTACAAAGGGACATCCAATCTCTATAGTGATGCTGATGGTCTCATTTGGGCATCTGCTCATAACAGAGAACTCTGGGATTACAATATTGGAATTGCTAAAGAAGCGGCAGAATGGGGCTTCAATGAAATCCAATTTGACTATGTAAGGTTCCCTGCTATTTCAAACAAGGACCGTATTGATTACCGCAATACAGAAAACGAATCCCAGACATCGACCATTCAAAAGTTTATAACCAAAGCATATGAAGAACTTAGACCATATCAGGTCTATATTGCAGCAGATGTATTCGGATGGGCGGCAACTTCCATCAACGATGTTGGCATTGGTCAACACTGGGAAGCGGTTACTAATGTAGTGGACTATATTTGTCCGATGATGTATCCAAGTCACTATGGTCCAAATAATTTTGGCCTGTCTGTTCCAGATGCATTTCCCTATGAGACGATAGACAGATCCCTTAAGGATGCATTTGATCGCAATTCCAATGTCTTGACCCCAGGGCGTATAAGACCTTGGATACAAGATTTTACGGCAAGGTGGGTAAAGGGTTATATTCCTTACGGTGCTAAAGAGGTTGAAGCTCAAATTAAAGCATTAGAAGATAATGGCATTCATGAATTCTTGTTATGGAATTCTAAAAATAATTATTCAGAGGGTGCCTTTGAATAAATAAAGGTGATTATAGGAGGCAGAAATGATTTCAAGGCAAGTTGCTGAAGCACTACTAGACATTAAAGCGGTTTCAATTGTTGGGGAAGATCAATTGTTCACATGGGTATCGGGCATTAAATCACCTGTATACTGCGATAATAGGATGACCATTAGCTTTCCAAAAGTAAGAAACTTAATTGCAAACGGTTTTGCAGATATGATCAGAGACAAGTACAAAGATGTCGAAGTGATTGCGGGGACAGCTACTGCTGGTATCCCACATGCAGCATGGGTTGCTCAAATTTTGGATTTGCCAATGGTTTACGTAAGAAGTAATCCAAAGGGACATGGTAAGGGCAAACAAATTGAAGGTTATTTAAAACCAGGTAGCAAAGTGGTTTTAATTGAGGACTTACTTTCGACTGGCGGCAGTTCAATGAAGGCATGTGAAGCGCTGATTGAAGAAGGTGCGGATGTTTTAAGTGTCTTGGCAATCTTTAGCTACAACTTTGCTGTGGTTGATGAAGTGTTTAACAGTAAGGGGGTTGCTTTTGAAACCCTTACGGATTATAAAACGCTTTTACCAATCGCAGTGGAAAAAAATTATGTAGACGAAAGTAGTAAAGATACGCTCTTAAAATGGAGTGACAACCCCAAAATGTTTACAGAAGTGTAATGATAAGAAGAACATCTTTTTTTGAGGATGTTCTTTTGATTTGAATTTGCTATAATAGAGATTGAATAAGAGGTGTGTAAAGTGAGAGTAAGAAGAGTTAAAGGTGCATATGAAGAACTAATCACATATGACCAAGTATTTATAGCAGACCCTGAAAGTAAAAAGGGAAAATGGCAAGAGGTATTCGGCAATGATCATGAGATTCATGCTGAGTTTGGTGGTGGCAAGGGTCGCTTTATTATAGAGATGGCCAAAAGATATCCTGAGATTAATTTCATAATGGTAGACGTCATCACAGAAGTCATCTTAAAAGCCGCTCAAAGAGCAGATAAAGTGAGATTGCCTAACTTAAAAATGATTATGATTGATCTCAATGAGGTGAATACATTTTTTGAAGATCAGGAGCTTTCAAGAATATACTTGAATTTCAGTGATCCTTGGCCAAAGAAGAGACATTACAAAAGACGTCTAACTTATAGAGATTTCATGAAAAAATATCAAACTGTTCTAAAAGATGAAGGGTGGATTCATTTTAAGACGGACAATCAAGCCCTATTTGAATTTTCACTCAATGAATTTTGTGCCCTAGACATGATCATGCAAAATATTGCTTTAGACTTACATTCTAAAAATGACCCAGATAATATCATGACGGAATATGAAGAGAAATTCTCAAAAAAGGGGTTTCATATTTACCGCGTGGAAGCAAAATTCAGAAAATAATCTTAATCTTCAACCCGCTCAAAAGGAGGGGTATTCGTGGAAAGGCTCATAAAAAGAATTTTAATAATCATAGGTATTTCGTTTATAACCGCTTTTATTTGGTTTGGCTACTATTGGCTGTCACAGAATGTTGAACAGAATATCTATGTTGAAATAGCCTTCAATATACTGTATTGGCTATTTAGAATTAATATTTTATGGATTGCCATCGTTATCTTTCTTGAAAATAAAAATCCTGCACGTACAGTGGCCTGGTTGCTTGTATTGACCCTAATTCCACTACTGGGCTTCCTGTGCTATATTCTGTTTGGCAGAAGCTATCGTAAAAAGTACCTTGCCAAAAATAAACACTTGGCGGACTCGGATCGTTTATCACATGCGGCCAAAGTACAACAGGGCTTAATTGATTATATTGAACTGCCTAACAGTTCTAACCCACACAACAAACGGTTGATGCAATTGATCTTAAACAATGCCAAAGCACCATTTTCATTAAACAATGAAATCAACGTTTTGACCAATGGCATGAGTAAATTCAATCGTTTGATCGGGTGTATTGAGCGTGCCAAGGAACATATTCACATTGAGTATTTCATCATCAAGGATGACCAAATCGGTAATGAAATCAGACGTCTCCTCATTGAGAAAGCCAAACAAGGCGTTAAAGTTAGGGTTATCTATGACGCAGTTGGTTCTTTTAGATTGTCAAATTACTATATAGACAGTCTAAAAAAAGCTGGGGTTGAGATTTTTCCTTTCTTTCCAGTGGCTTTTCCACTTTTTTCAAGAGATTTAAATTATAGAAATCATCGAAAAATTGTCGTGGTAGATGGTATTGTCGGATTTGTTGGTGGTTTAAATATTGGCGATGAATACCTTGGTAAGTCTGACAAGTTCAATTTTTGGCGGGATACTCATTTGGAGATCAAGGGTGAAGCTGTATACGCACTTCAAACCATCTTTTTAAATGATTGGAATTATGTATCAAAGCAAATCATCGATGGGGCTGACTTCTTCCCAGAGCACACCATCCATAAACAAGCCTTGATGCAGGTTGTTGCTTCAGGACCTGATTCAGAATGGCAGGCTATATTGCAGGCCTTCTACAAGATGATGGCATCAGCAACGGATAAAATATGGATTACAACCCCTTATCTCGTACCTGAGGAGAGCCTAATGATGGGGCTTAAGACGGCTGCTTTAAGTGGGGTTGATGTACGTATTATTATTCCTTCGCAACCCGATCACTTTTTCGTGTACTGGTCATCACAATCCAATATTGAATCCTTGCTTGAGGCAGGGGTTAAAATATATCAGTACAAGAATGGCTTTATTCATTCAAAGATTATCATAGCGGACCGATTATCTGCAACGGTGGGAACAACCAATTTGGATATCAGATCACTTGAAATCAATTTTGAAGTCAATGCCTTTATCTATGATGTACCGACAATCATTAGACTTGAAGAGGACTTCGTTAGAGATTTGAAGGAGTGTAATGAATATTCCTTGGAGCAATTTAAAAAGAGGAAATTTAGATATAAGTTTTTGGAAGCGTTGGGTAGACTTGTCTCCCCATTACAATAGGAGGTGTTATGATTTACTTTTTAATGATACTGGCTGCTGTAGCAGTGGATCAAGTCACAAAATATTGGGCAGTCACATATTTGATGCCTCAGAGAAACATGGATTTCATACCGGGTTTCTTGGGCTTTCATTATACTGAAAACACAGGTGCGGCATTTAGTATCCTTAGAGATAAGCAATTGCTACTGATTATTGTTACATTACTCATTATTATGGCTTTATTGGGAATGATGACAAAAGCAATCAAGGTCAATGATCCCCTGATTGTCAAATTATCCTATGTTATGATTATTGCAGGTGCGATTGGTAATTTTATAGATCGAGCAAGATTGAATTTTGTAGTCGATTTTTTTGAGTTTAAATTTATTAATTTCCCGATTTTTAATGTTGCTGATATTTTCGTAGTTTGTGGTGTTATCCTATTGGGATATGCAACAATCTTCATGAAATATGAGTTTTAAGGGGGCGATTTAATGAAGGCGTTGATAGAAGTTTTGGTCAAGGCAGTGGTTAGAGGTATTCTTTACTCAGCTGGTTTTGCACTCATAGGGGGGCTAATAGGTCTCGTCTTAAAAAAGGGTTTCATACAGGGGGCTTACGTATTGGTACTTGCAGGTGCATGTGTTGCAATGTTGGTGGCCGCTTATGGCTTTATAGGATCCCCTAAGAAAAGATTTTTATTCTTCACACAAAATCGTTATGAAGACCTAGTCGATAAAGAGGAGACGGGTTTATCAGACCCATCTGAAAAACATCTTGATGATCAATCGGATAAAGAAGCTTTTAGAGGGCTTTACCCGACAATTATTGCAATTGAAATGTTGGTAATAGGGTTTATCATCGAAGCCATGCTTCATTGATATAAAGCTTAAACAGAGGGAAGGTGAAAAGATATGGAAAACATATTATTTGAAAAAAGGGAACAAATAGGGATTGTTACCTTTAACAGACCAAGTGCATTAAATGCCTTGAACGAGGAAACACTTCATGAACTCAAAGCTTTGATTGAAGAATTAGAAAAGGACGTTGAACTGTCAGTGGTTATTTTTACAGGTGCAGGAAAGGCCTTTATAGCCGGTGCAGACATCAAGGCAATGGCATCGCTCAATGCTGAAGATGGTCGACGTTTTGGAAGGCTGGGACAAAGCGTTTTTAGAGCAGTTGAGAAAATGGAGAAAGTCACTATAGCTGCCATTAACGGTTTTGCGCTAGGTGGTGGACTTGAGTTTGCCTTAAGTTGTGATTTGAGATATGGTCATGAAAAGGCTAAGTTTGGTCAACCAGAAGTTTCTCTAGGCATAACACCAGGATTTGCTGGCACTCAAAGACTTCCGAGAGTTGTGGGTATTTCTAAAGCCAAAGAGCTAATTTACACAGGCCGAATGATTGATGCTGAGCATGCTGAAAAGATTGGTTTGATCAACGGCATTACATCTGACAATGTCTTGGATGTTGCGCTTGAAACTGCTGAAATGATTGCGGCGCAAGCACCACTGGCAGTAAAGTATTCAAAGAAAGCAATAGATATTGGCGCGAATGTCTCAATTGAAGAGGGCAATGAGGTTGAAGCGACACTATTTGGAATGTGTTTTGCCACACAAGATCAAAAAGATGGCATGAAAGCTTTTCTAAACAAAGAAAAAGCAACCTTCCAAAACAAGTAAAAGGATTTTAAATTAGGAGGAATGATTATGAAAATCGGTATTTTGGGTGCAGGAACTATGGGCGCTGGGATCGTTCAAATTTTTGCACAAAATGGCTTTGATGTTGTGATGCGTGATCTAAATGAAGAGGCTTTGAACAGGGGTTTTAAAGGCATTGAAAAAGCCTATGATAAACTTGTTGCAAAGGGTAAACTAAGTGAAGAAGACAAGATTGCAAGCCTTGGTAGAATACAAAAAACAGCGGATGTTAATGCGCTTGTGGATTGCGATTTTATTATAGAAGCTGCAACTGAAAATATGGCAATTAAAAAGAAAATTTTTGAAGAACTTGACAAAGTTGTTAAGCCTAATGCGATACTTGCAACGAATACATCATCATTATCCATCACTGAAATTGCTGCAGTGACAAATAGACCTGATAAAATTATCGGCATGCACTTTTTCAATCCAGTACCAGTAATGAAGCTCGTTGAGATCATTAAGGGGATTGCAACTTCGGACGAAACTTATGAGGTGGTTTACAAGCTCTCTACACATGTTGGTAAAGATCCCGTTAAGGTAGAGGAAGCCCCAGGGTTTGTGGTGAATAGAATTTTAATTCCGATGATCAACGAAGCTGTTGGTATTTTAGCAGATGGTGTGGCGACGGCTGAAGACATTGATAAAGCGATGATGCTTGGCGCAAATCATCCGATAGGCCCTTTGGCGCTAGCAGATTTGATTGGAAATGATGTTAACTTAGCCATTATGGAAGTTTTATATGATGAGTTCAAGGATTCTAAATATAGACCGCATCCATATTTGAGAAAAATGGTAAGAGCAGGCCGTTTGGGAAGAAAAACAGGGTTTGGCTTTTACCAGTACTAAAGACACTATCCGTATGTAACATAAATGTAAAATGGTTGCCTTTCTTATTATGTTACAATAGAGTAGATATTATAATGAAAGGAAACTCAATATGAAGTTTTACATCAAACTATTTGTTATCTCTTTTTTATGTTTCACAACGGTAATTGCTGGTATTTTCTTTGCAATTGAAAAAAATCAAGGTAATAACAGCAGCAAAGCCCCAACAGTGGAAAAAACGCCAACAGATCAAGAAACCGTTGTAAAAGTTGAGCCACCTGTTGAAGAAGACAACCGAACTGAACTGCAAAAGATAGCAGATAGTTCAAACAGAGTCAATGTCATTGCTTTTGGATTGAATGATTCTCTAGCGGACACGATGATGTTAATCAGTTTTGATCCAGACCAACAAAAATTAGATATATTATCAATTCCCAGAGACACTTATCATTATGTCGAGGGTTTTGAAGGACCAGGATATAAAAAAATGAATGCGGTATATGGCATGAAAGAAGTCGGTGGCGTAAACGGTATGAAGAAATACCTATCAGAGTTTTTAGGTGTACCGATTGATTATTACGTTAAGGTTGATTTTAAAGCCGTTGAAGCTGTTGTAGACGTGTTGGGCGGTTATCAAGTAAAGGTTCCGTTTGATATGGACTACGATGATATATATGCCCACCCAGAATTACACATTCACTTTAAAGCGGGACTTCAGACCTTAAATGGAGCAGATACAGTCAAGTTTTTAAGATTCAGAAAGAGCAATGACGGAAAAATCAGTGAAGGTGATGTTCAGAGAATTCCTAGACAACAAGCCTTTGTGAATTCTATGATCAAAAAAGCACTGAGTGCACAATTGCCATCTGTTATCAATACAATCATCAACAGTAATTATGTAAAAACGGACATGACCATTGAAGATGCACTTGGCTATGCGGTTAAAGCAGCAGGTATGCAAGGTGAACAAATTTCATTCTATACAGTTGAAGGCCATGACGAAAGAATTAATGGTCTCGATTATTGGATTCATGATCCTGCATCACTAGAATCGACATTGATGAAAATTTATGGGTTTGATACTAATGTAACCGTTGAAAATACGGATTCAAACAACTAGTTTAGAGAAATAAACGTATAATAAAAGCGACTATACAAATGTATGGTCGCTTTCTTTTTTCAGATCATTAGTTATCATCCAGCTTTGAGCAAGAATTTCAAGATGCTAAAGGCGTTTAGATGAGAATGGTAACGCAAAACAAGGTTTTGGCTTTAAATGATTATAGAATATGAAAATTAAGAACATGATTTATGCATTGAGTTTGTCTACAAACATTGTACCGATTTTGTATACATCTCCTGCCCCGACTGTCATTACAAGGTCTTTATCTTGGCACTTTGATTCAAGGTAGTCAACAATCTCATCAAAGGTTTCAAAAAAGTGGGCGTTTATGCCTTCTTCGAGAAGTTTTCCCAACAAATCCTTAGAATGAATCTCGCCATGATCCACTTCACGAGCAGCATAGATATTGGTTAAAAGCACTTCATCAGCATTTTTAAAAGAACCAGCAAATTCATGTAGGAGTTCCTTAGTTCTGGAGTACGTATGAGGCTGGAATATACAGTAAAGCTTATGAATGGCCTCTATTCGGCTTGTGGCCTCAAGCGTTGCCTTGATTTCACTAGGATGATGTGCATAATCATCAATTACTGTAATGCCCTTAACTTCTCCAACTTTTTCAAAACGACGCTTAGCATTTTTAAAGGTGCTTAGACGGCTACTGATTAAATCGAAATCTTGAGTGTATTCATATGCTGCTGCAATTGCAGCAAGTGCATTATAAACGTTGTGTTGCCCAGGGATGGCAAGGGTAATTTGCGCCTTTTTTTGATCCTTGAAAAAGAGATCGAAAGTTGGAAGTCCAGAACTGTTATAGACAAGATTTTTAGCACAGAAGTCGCAATCAGAGCTTAAACCAAAGGTCACCAATCTGCCCTTATAATAGGGTTTGATTTTCTTACTGTTATAGTCATCACCATTTAAGATCAAGACACCCTCTTCGTGAATATTCCCTGTGAATTTCACAAAAGCACTTATGATGTGGTCAAGATCTCTATAATAATCCAAATGATCCTCATCAACGTTTAATATGATGCCGACTTTTGGAAAGAATGACAAAAAGCTTTCTTTATATTCACAGGCCTCGGTGATAAAGAGTTGGCTGTTACCAATGCGAACATTACTCTCAATATCTGCAAAAAAACCACCAACAAGAGCAGTGGGGTCGAAATTTGTGTCGTTGAGTAATCTTGTGATCATAGAAGTGGTTGTCGTCTTACCGTGAGTTCCAGAAATCGCAATACTATTTTCATAGCCAAGCATGATTTGTCCCAGCATTTCAGCCCTACTAAGGCATGGAATTCCTAAAGACATAGCTTTAGCGAGTTCTGGATTATCATCGCCAACCGCTGACGTATATACTACAAGATCTACTTTATCTATATTATCGGCAGAATGCCCGATGTATATTTTAAAACCCTTTTTTTGAAGTGCTTCAGTTGTCGGAGATGACGACATATCAGAACCGCTTATTTCATAGCCATTGGTGTGTAAAATTTCTGCGATTGCACTTACACTGACCCCGCCAATTCCAATTAAGTGAATGGTTCGGATGCTACTCATATCTATCATATTTCACCTCGGTATTTTAGTGCGCCTTTTTGAACAAAAGACATTATGATTATACCATATTTTTAAAAACATGAAAGAAAAAAATAAAAAGGGATTGAAGTCCGGCAAAAAAACGAATAAAATTAGAAATATAGATTATGAATATTCGGAGTGTGATGAAGTGAGTAAATTAAAAAGAAACGAAAGAATTGGTGCAATCGTTAAAATATTATGTGATTCACCTAATAAAGTTTTTACTTTGAACTACTTTACAAATATGTTTAATTCAGCAAAATCCACAATTAGTGAAGATTTAGTCATCGTTAAGAAAATTATGGAAGAGCTATCACTTGGCAGGGTTGTAACCCTAGCTGGTGCTGCTGGCGGTGCAAAGTATGTGCCCATGATGGGTAAAGAAGAAAAGACAACGTTAATTGAAAAAATATGCGACGATATTAAAAAACCAGAACGAATCATGCCAGGACGCTACTTGTATATGGCGGATATCCTTTATAATCCAACCTATACAAAGGGGATTGGCGATATCTTTGCAGAGAAGTACTCAGATGAGAGTAATCAAGTGGATTATGTTTTAACGGTCGAAACAAAAGGCATTCCAATTGCAATGATGACCGCTAGAGGTCTAAATGTCCCATTGGTAATCGCAAGACATGAAAACAAGGTGACTGAGGGTTCTAAGATCAGCATTAACTTCATCTCTGGATCAACGGGTAAGCTTCAAACCATGTACATCGCTAAAAATGCCATCAAAAAGGAGTCTAAAGTTTTGATTGTAGATGACTTCATGAAGGCGGGCGGCACAGCAAAGGGAATGATTCAGTTAGTGGAAGAGCTGGAGTGTAAAGTTGCTGGGGTTTGTGTTTTAATGGACACGATTTCACCATCACAGAAGCTCGTATCAGATTATTTGTCCTTGATTAAATTTGAAGGTATCGACGCTCAAAACGAGATTATTGTGCATCCAAACTACGAAAAACTTTAAAGAACCCCAAATAATTAAAAAAAATTAATATTTTACGAAAAAAAAGAAGGAATTTTGAAATCTGTATAGAATACTTCCTTTACACAGCAAAATTAGGGGGAAATAAATCGATGAATATTACAGACGTGAGAATTCGTAAATTAAGAGAAGAAGGTAAAATGAAAGCAGTCGTTTCTTTAACTTTTGATGACGCATTTGTGGTACATGACATCAAGGTGATTGAAGGACAAAATGGGTTGTTCGTGGCAATGCCGAGTCGTAAGGTTGGGGAATCTGATTATAGAGATATAGCACATCCGATTAATCAAGAAACACGTTCTATGATTCAAGATATAATATTTGCTGAATATGAAAAAGCAAAATTACTAACAGATGAAGAAGCCGAGTATATAAATGATTAAGAAACCCTTTGGGGGTTTCTTTTTTTTGTTCTTTTTTAAGCTGTAAGATCCACACCTTGATTAAAGCATGAGAATGTATGAATTGCTAGGTCAGTCACTATGATTTTTATGCAATTTTACGAACTTTTTTTCAAATTTTCTTAATACATGTTTAGTTTTTTGTGTAAAAGTGATATAATCTTGCGTGGTAAAATCAATCAGATATGGAGTTGATGAATAATGCAAAAATTAACGACTGTGATTCTTGCTGCTGGGCATGGCAAGCGTATGAAATCAAATTTGCCTAAAGTATTACACAAGGTTTCTGGAAAGCCGATGGTAGAACATGTGATAAGACTGGCTCAAGCGGTCAATAGTGAGCAAATTGTATGTGTCGTTGGGCATGGCAAAGCGCAAGTAAAGGCACAGCTTGAAACTGCTCCAGTTGTATTTGTTGAACAAAATGTTCAATTAGGGACAGGACATGCGGTTATGATGGCTGATGATTATATTCATGAGGGTCATATTCTTGTATTATTTGGCGATGTGCCTTTGTTGTCGAAAGAAACCATCAATGCACTTGTCGAGCTTCATCAAACTGAAAATAACGATGCGACTGTCTTGTCGACGATCATTGACGATCCAAGTGGCTATGGGAGAATTGTTAGGGGTCAAAAGGGCTTTGAGAAAATCGTTGAGCATAAGGATGCATCAGCAGAGGAACTAAAAATTAAGGAGATCAACTCAGGTATTATTATTGCGAAAGCGCCTGTTTTGAAGCGTTTATTAAAGCAACTTGAAAATAACAACGAGCAAAATGAATACTATTTAACAGATGTATTTGAGCTTATTTTAAAGAATGATGGTAAAATTGGGGTCATGGTAGCTGAGGACGATTATGAAGTTATGGGCATCAATGATCGATTAAATCTCTCAATTGCAGATGAGTACATGCAAAAGAAGATTAAGAAAAATTGGATGCTTGAAGGTGTCACTATGATTTCGCCATCAAGCATATATATAGAAGCAGATGTACAGATTGGTAGAGATACAGTAATCTATCCGAATAGTATTTTACAAGGCAGTACGATTATCGGTGAAAATTGCATTATTGGACCAAGTGCAGATATTAAAAACTCTAAAATCAATAGTGGCGTAAGTGTAAAGCATTCAACCATAGTGGATTCATGTGTGGACGATGATTCAGCCATTGGACCTTATGCGTATTTAAGACCAAAATCAGATATAGGCAAACATGTTAAAATTGGCGATTTTGTTGAAGTGAAAAACAGCAGGGTCGGCGATCATTCTAAGGTATCTCACTTATCTTATATTGGTGATGGTGAGGTGGGTACAAATGTCAATGTAGGTTGTGGCGTTGTCTTTGTAAACTATGATGGCCAGAAAAAACATCTTACTCAGGTCGAGGATGATGCCTTTATCGGGTGCAATACTAACCTAGTGGCTCCAGTAAAGGTTGGCAAAGGTGCATATGTTGCTGCTGGCTCTACCATAACAGAAGATGTACCAGAAGGGGCTCTAGCTATTGCACGAGGTAGACAAGTGATTAAGACCAATTGGTCTAGTAAATATCAAAAGAAGGTTTAGGAGGAAGCAATGCATACAAGGGGCAGAAAAATAAAGGTTTTTTCTGGTAATGCCAACCAAGAGCTTGCAAAAGCAATTTGTGGTGAACTGGGTTTACCTTTAGGTGACAGTGTTGTAAAAACATTCAGTGATGGTGAAATTTCAGTAAACATCAACGAAACCGTAAGGGGCGTGGACGTTTATGTTGTACAATCGTTTTCATTACCACATGTGAATGACTATTTAATGGAACTTCTAATCACGATAGATGCTTTAAAAAGAGCGTCTGCTGGTAGAATTACAGCTGTGATTCCGTACTACGGTTACGCAAGACAAGATAGAAAAGCAAAAGCGAGAGATCCGATTTCGGCAAAGCTTGTTGCAAATCTAATTGTTGCTGCAGGTGCTGACCGCGTTTTAACGATGGATTTACATGCATCCCAAATTCAGGGCTATTTTGACATCCCATTAGATCATTTAAGAGGGGTACCAATTTTAGCGGAATACTTTAAGACAAAGAATATTGAAGACTTAGTCGTCGTATCGCCAGACCTCGGAAGTGTTACAAGAACACGTGATTTCTCTTACAAATTGGATGCACCTATTGCCATAGTCGATAAGAGAAGACCAGAGGCAAATGTATCAGAAATTATGAATATCATTGGTGATATCAAAGACAAAAATGTCATTTTGATAGATGATATGATTGATACAGCAGGTACAATCGTAAATGCTGCTCAAGCCTTAAAGGATATGGGGGCAAAGGATATCTACGCATGTTGTACACATGGCGTTTTTTCAGGACCAGCCCTAGATCGTATCAAGAAATCTGTCATCAAGGAATTGGTTGTACTCGATACCATTAATCTTTCTCCAGAATTAAGAAGCCTCGATAATATTACGCTTTTATCAGTTGCACCAATCTTTGCAGAAGCCATTAGAAGAATCTTTAATAATGACTCTGTAAGTAAGTTGTTTGATTAAATAGGATGATATAAAACAAAATCGACATTGGGAAAATATCACATAAATAGTTCTAAATTAGGACCAGACTTAAAAAAAGTCTGGTCCTTTTATTAAAAAAATGTAATGTTAGATTGTGAAATGGGTAATAACGATGATATAATATTACTAGGGCTATAAGTTGCAAAAATATTAGGGGATGTCAAAAACAGGAGGGTTAAACATGGCTAAAGGGAATAAAACAAAAAAAGCAAAAGGCCGCAGCTCAATCAAATTGAAATTTATTTTGATTATGAGTTTGATTTTAATTATTGGGGTGGCAACACTTAACGTTTCGGTATTTTTAATATCGAAGAATGTATTAACAACAAACTTTGAGGGGACGGCAAGAGAACTATCAAAGTCAACTGAACTTGCGATAGAGGGCTTTTTATCCGAGTATGAAGGACTGGTTGCATCGGCAATCAAATCAGATGAGTTTGCTGGATATGATGGCTCAACTATGGATTTAAAGAGATTAGAAGATTATATTGATAGTGTAATGGAATTGTATCCAGATATTATGTTTATGTATATGGGGACGACAAGTGGCGAGATGATCATGAGACCAGCAACTGATTTGCCAGATGGTTATGATCCTAGAGTGAGACCTTGGTATAAGGATGCCTTGGCTACCACTGAAGTCGTATGGACACAGCCCTATGTAGATGCAAATACAAGTGCGCTTGTTGTAACATGTACAGCACAGGTTACAGACAAAAATAACAGACTTGTGGGCGTAATTGGGATTGACTTAAGCCTAGATAGATTATCCGAAATGGTAAACTCTATTACGATCGGTAAGACAGGTTATCCGGCACTTGTTGATGGTAACTTCTTGACCATGACGTCGCCTAATCCAGATTTAATCGGTAAGGAAATTCCAGTACCTGAAATTGACGAAGCATTAAAATCGGGTAGTCAAGAAATTATAAAATATTCATTTGACGACAATGGCAAGAAAAGCACTAAACTTGCATTGATTGAACCGATCGAAAAAGTTAATTGGTTTATCGTCGCAACATTCTATGAAAGTGAAATCGTTGAAGACATCGCAGCAATCACATGGACCATCGTTCTCTATGGTCTTGCAATATTAGCCGTATCACTTGTGATCATCTTCTTCTCAACTACAAAAATTGCCAATAATATCAAGAAAATCGTTGGTGTTATGGAACAAGCTCAAAGTGGTGACTTAACAGCAGTTGCAACGGTACACTCAAACGATGAAATTCATCATCTTGCAGACTACATGGCAGATGCCTTTGAGAGTATTGGTAATATGATCAAAAATGTTCAAGGTGTCACTCAAGAAGTGAGTTATGCTGCTGAAAACCTTGCAGCTACTTCGGAAGAGACTAGTGCTTCGGTAGACGAAATCTCGAGAAGTGTTGCTGACATCTCTAAGGGTGCTCAAGAACAAGCATCTGATGCAGAAAAGGGTGCAATGTATGTAAATGAACTTGCTCATAAATTTGAAGCCCTTAACAGCAACACAAGTGAAATGCTTGAAGCGTCTACAAAAGTATTAGATGCAAATGAAAAAGGCTTAACTTCAATTCATCAATTGAGAGAAAAAACGAAACTGAATGATGAAGCAAATGCGAAAATCAGTGAAGCAATCAATTCTTTAAATGGAAAAACACAATATATTGGTAATATCTTAAATACAATTTCATCTATTTCTGAACAAACAAACCTCCTTGCTTTAAATGCTTCGATTGAAGCGGCAAGAGCTGGTGAATTTGGAAGGGGCTTTGCTGTTGTTGCTGAGGAAATCAGAAAGCTTGCTGAGGAATCTGCAAGATCAACAGAAGAAATCAGAGAGATCGTTGTTAACATCCAAAGCGATAGTAATAAAACGGTTTCAAGTATGACTGAAGTTCAAACGATTTCTAAAGAACAATCTCAAGCTGTATATGACGTAAATGATCAGTTTGATGAAATTTCGGTGGCAATCAATGAAATTAACAAAGGCATTAAGCGAATTTCTGTATCTGTTGAAGAGCTTAATAAAGACAAAAACAATATTGTTGAGTCGATAGAGAGTATTTCAGCAGTGAGTGAAGAAACAGCTGCAGCGTCACAACAAATGAACGCGACCATGGATCAACAGGTATTTGCAATTGAAGAAGTTGCAAAGTCTGCTGAGAAGCTTAATGAACTCGCAACGTTGCTTAACCGTGAAATCTCTAAATTTAAAATTTAATGATGCTTTAAAAATTGAATCTTTAAAAAGCCTGACAATTTAATAATTGTCGGGCTTTTTTTATGGTATAATTGATGTGCTAAAAAACAGTGTAAATAAGGAGTAATTATGTATGTCATTGTAGGACTTGGAAATCCGGGTAAACAATATCAACAGACTCGTCATAATGTTGGATTTGACGCGATAGATGTATTGAGTGAT
>NZ_JBVBZF010000028.1:0-21133 GCF_057447755.1 Fusibacter sp.
CAGAACTACAGACGTAACTGGTTCAATCGATTTACCAGCTGGCGTAGAAATGTGTATGCCTGGTGATAACATCGAAATGAACATCGAGCTTATCGCACCAATCGCAATCGAAGAGGGTGTAAGATTCTCTATTCGTGAAGGTGGTAGAACAGTAGGCGCTGGTAACGTTAATAAAATTACTCAATAATCATTATTGAAGTAGTTGATGTTTACGAAAAGTTAACAAACTATAATACAAATAACCCCTTGCATTATGCAAGGGGTTATTATATAATGTATTGGTGCACTAATGCGATGAAGTGGAAAGTTACTTATACTGTGAGAGAATTTCCATGGAGAATTGTCCATACGCGATATGGGCGACGAGTTTATTTTCCATTCACCAATGAAACACCCGGCACAGTGGACGATAAAACACTCGGTCGTATGATCGCAGTCAACGTACGATAAAAATAAGGAGGTTAAACAATGGCTAACAAGCAAAAAATCAGAATCAGATTAAAATCATTTGATCACAAAATCCTTGACAACACTGCTCAAAAGATTGTTGAGGCAGCAAAGTTAACAGGAGCAGACGTGGCTGGACCTATTCCATTGCCAACAAAGAAAGAAATCGTTACTATCTTAAGAGCGGTTCATAAGTACAAAGATTCTAGAGAGCAGTTCGAAATCAGAACGCACAAAAGACTCATTGACATCTTAAACCCGCAACAAAAGACAGTTGACGCTCTTATGAAGCTTGAATTACCTGCAGGCGTAGATGTAGAAATTAAGCTTTAAGAATTAGAAACTAAGATTTCGGTTTAAATAGATAAACCTGATTTTTTAGTATGATTACAGAAGGTAATCCGCTGTAAAATTATTAGGAGGTGCAAACGCATGGTAGGAATTATCGGTAAAAAAATCGGTATGACCCAAGTTTTTAACGAAAAAGGCATCGTAACACCTGTTACAGTTGTTGAAGTACAGCCTATGGCAGTAACTCAAATCAAAACTGTTGAGACAGATGGTTACAATGCGATTCAGGTTGCATCAGGTGTTGTGAAAGAAAAACACGTGAACAAACCTAAAAAAGGACATTTTGACAAAGCAGGTGTTCCTTACAAAAAATCTTTAAAAGAGTTCAGAGTTGAATCAACAGAAGGTTTCGAAGTGAAACAAGAAATCAAAGCTGATATTTTTGAAGAAGGTCAAATGATCGACGTAACAGGTACTTCTAAAGGTAAAGGTACTGCTGGTCCGATCAAGAGACACAATCAATCAAGAGGACCAGAAACACATGGTTCTAAATACCACAGAGGACCTGGTTCTATTGGTGCTGCATCTTACCCAGCAAGAGTATTAAAGGGTATGCCAATGGCAGGAAGAATGGGTAATGAACAAGTTACGGTTTTGAACCTTGAAGTAGTAAAAGTTGATGTCGAGAGAAATCTTCTATTAGTTAAAGGTGCAGTGCCAGGACCAAAGGGCGGTCAAATCGTAATTAGAAAAGCTGTTAAGGCAACAAAATAATAGCTGATGAAAGGAGGAAGCACAGTGCCTAAATTAGACGTATTAAACATTTCGGGCCAAAAGGTCAGTGAAATAGAATTAAATGATACTATTTTCGGAATAGAGCCAAATATACCTGTTATGCATGAAGTTGTTAAGAACTACTTAGCAAATCAAAGACAAGGTACACAATCTGCTAAAACTAGAGCAGAAGTAAGAGGCGGTGGTAGAAAGCCGTTTAGACAAAAAGGAACTGGTAACGCAAGACAAGGTACAATTAGAGCACCTCACTATATTGGTGGTGGTGTGGCATTTGCACCAAAGCCAAGAAGTTACAGATATTCATTGCCTAAGAAAATGAGAAGACTTGCGTTAAAATCTGCGTTAAGTGCTAAAGTAAGAGACAATGAAATTATCGTTATTGATGAGTTTGCATTAAGCTCACCAAAAACAAAAGAGATGCTTAAAGTTTTAGAAAACTTAAAAGTAGCTGGTAAAAAATCTTTACTCGTAACTTGTTGTAAAGACGAGAACGTTGTAAGATCAGCGAACAACATTGAAGGTGTTCAAGCTTCATTTGTTGGACAAATCAACGTATATGAAATCTTAAATCATGACTTCTTCGTTGTGACTAAGAGTGCAATCGAGAAATTTGAGGAGGTGTACGCGTAATGAGAACCTCTTACGATATTATCATTAAGCCAATCGTTACAGAAAACTCTATGATGCAAACAGCAGATAGAAAGTACACATTTGAAGTTCACAGAGATGCTAACAAAACACAAATCAAAAAAGCTGTGGAAGAAGTTTTCGGCGTTAAAGTAGAAAAAGTAAATACTTTAAATGTTCCTGGAAAATTAAAAAGAATGGGTAAAAACGAAGGCTACACTAGAAGCTGGAAAAAAGCAATCGTTAAATTAACTGCAGATAGCAAGACTATCGAATTCTTTGAAGGTATGTAATAAAAACTCGAAGGAGGTAGAACCATGGGAATTAGAGGCTTTAAACCGACTTCACCTGCTCTAAGACAAATGACAGTGTCAACGTTTGAAGAAATTACTAAAAAGCAACCAGAAAAGTCATTAATCATGACACTTAAGAAAAACTCTGGTAGAAATAATCAAGGTAAAATCACTGTTCGTCATAGAGGTGGCGGAGCGACTAAGAAATATAGAATAATCGACTTCAAAAGATTAAAAGATAATGTACCTGCAAAGGTAGCAGCTGTTGAGTATGATCCAAATAGAAGCGCAAATATTGCACTTTTAGCATATGCTGATGGCGAAAAAAGATATATTCTTCATCCAAACGGCTTAAAAGTTGGCGATGTTGTAGTATCGGGTGATCAAGTGGATATCAAAGTGGGTAACGCAATGCCACTTATGAACATGCCAGTTGGTACAATTATTCACAATATCGAAATGAAAGCTGGTAAAGGTGGTCAATTAGTTAGATCTGCAGGTAACTCAGCTCAATTAATGGCTAAAGAAGGCAAATATGCACTTTTAAGATTACCATCTGGTGAAACAAGATATGTAAGAAAAGAGTGTAGAGCTACAGTTGGTCAAGTTGGTAACATTGATCATGAAAACATCACAATCGGTAAAGCAGGTAGAAAAAGACATATGGGTATTAGACCTACTGTCAGAGGATCTGTAATGAACCCTAACGATCACCCACACGGTGGTGGTGAAGGTAGATCTCCAATCGGTAGACCAAATCCGGTTACACCTTGGGGTAAACCAGCACTTGGTTACAAAACTAGAAAGAAAAACAAACATTCGAACAAATATATTGTTTCTGCTAGAAAGAAATAATTTAGTTCTTAAATCTGAAAGGAGGACAGATCATGGGAAGATCTCTTAAAAAAGGACCTTTTGTCCACAAGGGCCTTTTGAAAAAAATAGAAGAAATGAACTCGAATAGTGAGAAGAAAGTTTTAAAAACTTGGTCGAGATCGTCAACTATTTTCCCACAAATGGTTGGTCATACTATCGCAGTTCACGATGGAAGAAAACATATTCCAGTTTATGTAACGGAAGATATGATCGGACATAAATTAGGTGAATTCGCGCCTACTAGAACTTTTAGAGGACACGCAGGCGATAAGAAGAGTAAATAAACGTAATAATCCGAAAGGAGGCCATCAGAATGCAAGCTAGAGCGGAAGCTAAGCACGTAAGAATTTCTCCTCGAAAAATGAAGCCAATCGCTGATTTAGTAAGAGGAAAAAATGTTAAAGAAGCACAAAATATTTTAAAATTTACACCTAGAAAAGGTGCAGAGATATTTTTAAAAGTCTTAAATTCAGCGGTTGCAAATGCTGAAAACAATCATCACTTAGATGTAGAAACTTTAATCGTAAAAGAAATTTACGCAAATCAAGGCCCTACATTAAAAAGATGGAACGCTGGATCAATGGGAAGAGCAAATCCTATCTTAAGAAGATCTAGTCATGTTGGCGTAGTAGTCGCGGAAAAAGAATAAAGGAGGGTGCACTGAATGGGTCAAAAAGTTAGCCCACACGGACTCCGAGTTGGAGTCATCAAAGATTGGGACTCAAAATGGTATGCAAACAAGAAAAACTTCGCCGATTTATTAATAGAAGACTTTGAAATCAGAAAGCATGTAAAAGGAAGACTTTTCACTGCTGGTATTTCAAGAATCTATATCGACAGAGCTGCTAATGATAAAGTACATGTAAATGTATTCACAGCTAAACCAGGAATGGTTGTTGGTAAAGGTGGCGAAAATATTAAGGTATTAAGAGAAGAACTTGAGAAGTTAACAAAGAAATCTATTCAATTAGATATTTCTGAAGTTGATAACATCGATTTAGATGCTCAATTAGTTGCTGAAAACGTAGCTTTCTCATTAGAAAAACGTGTTTCGTTCAGAAGAGCAATGAAACAAGTTATCGGAAGATCTATGAAATCTGGCGCTGAAGGTATCAAAGTTCAAACATCTGGTCGTTTAGGCGGCGCTGAGATGGCAAGAACTGAAGGTTATTCAGAAGGTAATGTACCTTTATCTACACTTAGAGCTGATATTGACTATGGATTTGCTGAAGCAGATACAACTTACGGTAAAATCGGCGTAAAAGTATGGATCAACAAAGGTGAAATCTTACCAAGCGTTAGTGAAGAAACTAGACTCAGAAGAAAAGAAGCTAGAAAAGTAACTGACAAACGTCCACAAAGAGGCGGCAGAAACAATCAAGGTGGCCAAAATAGAGGACCTAGAAAGCCAAGAAATAACGATAATTAATAAGAAAGTTTTGTGAAAGGAGGCAACTACCATATGTTAATGCCTAAAAGAGTAAAACGCCGTAGAGTTCACAGAGGTAGAATGTCGGGTACTGCTCAAAAAGGGAACACAGTAACTTACGGAGATTACGGTTTAGTTGCTATGGAGCCTGCTTGGATTACAGCTAATCAAATAGAAGCAGCCAGAATTGCTATGAATAGAAAAATGAAAAGAAGCGGTAAAGTTTGGATTAAAATTTTCCCTCATAAGCCGGTTACACAAAAGCCTGCTGAAACTCGTATGGGTGCTGGTAAAGGTTCACCTGAGTACTGGGTAGCAGTTGTTAAGCCAGGCAGAGTGATGTTCGAACTTTCTGGAGTAGATGAAACGCTAGCAAGAGAAGCAATGAGACTTGCTGCAAACAAATTACCAATCAAGTGTAAATTCGTTAAGAAGGAAGACGCTATCGAAAAGGGTGGTGAATAAGTTGAAAGCAAACCAAATTAAAGAAATGACTTCACAGGAATTAAACGATAAAATTGTCGAGTTGAAAAATGAGCTCTTCAACTTAAGATTCCAATTAGCAACTGGGCAATTAGATAATCCTATGCAGATTAAAGCTATTAAAAAGGACATTGCGCGTGCTAAAACGATCTTAAGAGCTAGAGAGATCAAAGCATAAGCGAGGAGGTTACGCTGTGGAAAGAGGAAGAAGAAAAGTTAGAGTTGGATACGTTACAAGCGATAAAATGGATAAAACTATCGTCGTTACAGTAGAAGACTTCATTCGCCATCCACTCTATGGAAAAAGAGTTAAGAGAACAAAGAAATTTAAAGCACATGATGAAAATAATCAATGTGGTATAGGTGATAAAGTAAGAATTATGGAAACTAGACCACTTAGCAGAGATAAAAGATGGAGACTAGTTGAAATCGTTGAAAAAGCTAAGTAGATTTGGCTAAAAGGAGGACAAAAGCATGATCCAAAACGAAACTCGTTTAAAAGTTGCTGATAACTCTGGCGCGAAAGAAATACTTTGTATCCGTGTATTAGGTGGTTCAAAGAGAAAATACGGTAATATCGGAGATGTTATAGTAGCGAGCGTTAAAAATGCAACACCTGGCGGAGTTGTCAAGAAGGGTGACGTCGTTAAAGCTGTTATAGTTAGAAGCAACTATGGTTTAAGAAGACCTGATGGTAGTTACGTCAAATTTGACGAAAACGCTGCAGTAATTATAAAAGACGATTTATCTCCAATAGGAACTCGTATCTTCGGACCAGTTGCTAGAGAGTTAAGAGATAAGAAGTTTATGAAGATCGTTTCTCTAGCTCCAGAAGTTCTTTAAACTTAGGAGGTGTAGTAATGCATATTAAAAAAGGCGATACAGTTATCGTAATTGCTGGGAAAGATAAAGGCAAAAAAGGCAAAGTGTTAAGCGCTAATCCAAAGACGGATAGAATTATTGTTGAAAATGTCAACATGGCGACTAAACATCAAAAACCTTCAATGAAGGTTCAACAAGGTGGAAGAATCCACAAAGAAGCACCAATCCATGTATCTAACGTACTTTATTACGATGCAAAAGCTAAAGCTGGTACTAGATTAGCTTCTAAAGTATTAGAAAATGGACAAAAAGTAAGAGTATCTGTGAAAACAGGTGAAGTAATAGACTAATCCAGTGAGAAAGGAGGTTTAACTCATGGCAAGATTTAAAGAGAAGTACAATAATGAGGTAAAAAAAGCCTTAATGGAAAAATTCCAATATGACAATGTAATGCAACTTCCAAAAATCGAGAAGATCGTAATCAATATGGGTCTCGGTGATGGTAAAGATAATCCAAAAGTAATCAAAGCTGCCGTTGATGAATTGACAACTATCGCTGGACAGGCACCTGTGATTACAAAAGCTAAGAAATCAGTTGCGAACTTCAAAGTGAGAGCTGGTATGAATGTTGGTGCTAAAGTTACACTTAGAGGCGAGAGAATGTATGAATTCTTAGACAGATTCATTACAATTTCACTTCCAAGGGTAAGAGACTTTAGAGGTGTTAGCGCGAATTCTTTCGACGGAAGAGGAAACTATACTTTAGGTATTAAAGAGCAGTTAATCTTTCCAGAAATCAACATTGATAAGGTAGATACTGTTAGAGGTATGGACATCACTTTCGTTACTTCTGCAAAAACTGATGAAGAGGCAAGAGAATTATTGAGATTGATGGGAATGCCATTCGTTAAGTAAGGAGGGATTATAGTGGCTAAAACGAGTCTTAAAGTTAAACAATCAAGAACACAAAAGTACTCAACTAGAGAATACAATAGATGTAGAATCTGTGGAAGACCACATGCTTATTTAAGAAAATATGGAATTTGCCGTATCTGCTTTAGAGAATTGGCATACAAAGGTCAAATTCCTGGCGTTAGAAAAGCTAGCTGGTAAGAAATCGGAAGGAGGTAAATACTCATGGCTATGACAGATCCAATTGCTGATTTACTGACACGTGTACGTAACGCTAATATGGTTAAACATGCTTCAGTAGATGTTCCAGCATCGAATGTTAAAACAAAAATCGTTGAGATCCTTTTAGAAGAAGGATACATCAAAGGATTTGATGTAATAGAAGACGGTAAACAAGGTTTGATTAGAATCGAACTTAAATACGGCGATAGCAAAGAAAGAGTTATCACTGGATTAAAAAGAATCTCTAAGCCTGGCTTAAGAGTTTATGCAAAAAAGACAGATATTCCAAGAGTTTTAGGTGGATTAGGTGTAGCAATTATTTCAACTTCAAACGGTATCATCACTGATAGAGAAGCTAGAAAGCTTGGCGTTGGCGGCGAAGTAATCTGTTACGTATGGTAATACGAATAACTAGGAGGTGTGACAATGTCGAGAGTAGGTAGATTGCCTATTACAATACCTCAAGGGGTTCAAATTTCAGTTTCAAGTGAAAACTTAGTAACTGTAAAAGGTCCTCTAGGAGAATTGTCAGAGCAAATAGACAAAGACATTAAGATCGATATAGATGGTGAAACATTAACAGTTGTAAGACCATCTGATAATAAAAGACATAGAGCGTTACATGGTTTATCTAGAGCGCTAATCAACAATATGGTTGTTGGTGTAACTAAAGGTTACGAAAGAAAACTTTTAATCGTTGGAGTAGGTTACAAAGCTGCTAAAAACGGTAAGAAATTAGAATTACAATTAGGTCATTCTCATCCAGTTGTTATGGAAGATCCAGATGGTATTACAGTAGAAGTTCCGACTCAAACTGAAATCATCGTAAAAGGTATCAACAAGCAAAGAGTTGGTAACTACGCTTCTAAAATCAGAGAGTGGAGAAAACCTGAACCTTACAAAGGTAAAGGCGTTCGTTACGCTGACGAAAACGTTAGACGTAAAGAAGGTAAAACAGGTAAAAAATAAGAAAGGAGTGGCATAACTAATGGCAAGTAGAAATGAAAATAGAAAAGCGCGTCATATGAGAGTGCGTAAGAAAATTTCTGGTACCACTGCGAAGCCTAGACTAAATGTTTATAGATCAAATCTTAACATTTACGCGCAAATTATTGATGACGTAACTGGAAACACTTTAGTTGCTGCTTCTAGCCTTGAAACTGCTGTTAAAGAGAAAGTTTCAAATACTGGAAATAAACAAGCTGCTAAATTAGTTGGAGAGTTAGTAGCTAAAAAAGCGCTTGAAAAAGGTATTGAAGATGTAGTTTTCGATAGAGGCGGTTACCTCTACCACGGTAGAGTAAAAGAACTCGCTGAAGGCGCAAGAGAAGCAGGACTTAAATTCTAGATTAGGGAGGTATGCAAATGAGTCGTCAATTGATTGATGCTAGTAAGTTAGACCTCAAAGAACAGGTTATCAATATAAATCGTGTTACTAAGGTTGTTAAAGGTGGTAGAAATTTCAGATTCAGCGCTTTAGTCGTTGTTGGAGATGAAAATGGCCATGTTGGAATTGGTACTGGTAAAGCAAAAGAAGTACCAGAAGCAATTTCTAAAGCAATTGAAGATGCAAAAAAACGTTTAATTTATGTTCCAAGAGTAGGAACTTCTGTACCACATAACATTGAAGGACATTATGGCGCTGGCTCTGTCAGAATCATGAAAGCTTTCGAAGGTACTGGAGTTATTGCTGGTGGTCCTGTTCGTGCGGTATTAGAGCTCGCGGGTATTAAAGACGTAAGAGCGAAATCATTAGGTAGTAATAACCCTAGAAATATGGTTAATGCAACTATCGACGGTCTTAAGAATCTTAAAACAGCTGAAAGTGTAGCTAAATTAAGAGGAAAGACTGTAGAAGAAATTTTAGGTTAGGGGGTATGAACCTTGGCTACAATTAAAGTAAAATTAGTTAAAAGTACAATCGGTGTTTTGCCTAAACATAAAAAAACTGTTGAAGCATTAGGCCTTAGAAAAATCGGTCAAGTGGTGGAAAAACAAGACAATCCTCAAATGAGAGGTATGGTTAACCAAGTAAGCCACTTAGTTCAAATAGTAGAGTAATCTTAAAGGAGGTGTGACCATGAGACTTCATGATTTAAGACCAGCAGAAGGTTCTACTAAATCTAGAAAAAGAGTTGGTAGAGGTACTGGTTCTGGTTTAGGTACGACTGCAGGACGCGGTATGAATGGTCAAAATTCACGTTCAGGCGGTGGGGTAAAACCGGGCTTTGAGGGTGGTCAGATGCCATTATTCAGAAGAATTCCAAAAAGAGGATTCAACAATAAATTCAAGAAACAATGGACTATCATCAATGTTGAGCTTTTAAACAGCTTTGAAGATGGAACAGAAATTACACCAGAATTATTGTTAGAGACTGGCGTAGTAAGCAAAGTAAATTACGGTATTAAAGTATTAGGCGATGGAGAATTGAATAAAAAGCTAACAGTAAGAGCTAACAAATTCACTCAGTCAGCGATAACTAAAATTGAAGCTGCTGGAGGAAAGGCAGAGGTGATCTAATTGTTTTCTACACTTAAAAACGCTTGGAAAATTCCTGATTTAAGACAGAGAATCCTCTATACTTTCATGATGATCGCTGTTTTTAGATTAGGATCTACAGTACCAGTACCAGGAATTGATAGTGCAAAGTTAGCGGCTGCGTTCGCTAACAGTGAAGACGGACTATTGGGTTTATTCAACTTAATGAGTGGTGGTAACTTCAAAACATTTACCATCTTCGCATTGGGTATTAGTCCTTATATTACGGCTTCGATCGTGTTGAATCTTTTACAAATTGCTTTCCCTTCATTAGAAGCGATAGCAAGAGAAGGTGAAGAAGGTAGAAAGAAAATCGCTAGATATACTCGTTATTTAACAGTAGTTTTAGCAGTCATTCAAGGTATTGGTTTTAGCTTAGGTTATTTCCAAAGATTTTTCTTAAACCCAGGTGCATTTTCAACATTCATTTCTGTGTTGACCTTAACGGCTGGAACGGCGTTCTTAATGTACTTAGGTGAGAAAATAACGGAGAATGGTATCGGAAACGGTATTTCACTTTTTATCTTTGCTGGAATTATCGCAAGAGTTCCTTCAACTACATTTTCAACGATCAACAATCTCAAAATTGGACAAGTTAACCTCATTCAGATTATTATCTTCTGTCTAGTAGCAGTAGCGATTATAGCAGGTGTTATCTTTATTCAACAAGGACAGAGAAAAATTCCTGTACAATATGCGAAAAGAGTTGTAGGTAGAAAAATGTACGGTGGACAAAGCACGCATATACCTTTAAAGGTTAATCAAGCGGGCGTTATCCCAGTTATCTTTGCAATTTCAATCTTAATGTTCCCAATTACAATTTCAGCATTTTTCCCAGGTTCTGGGTTTGCGATCTTTGTTGGGAAATGGTTAAAGAGCACATCTGTGCTATATAACGTTCTTTATGCAACACTCATATTCTTCTTTACATTCTTCTATACGAATGTAACGTTTAATCCAATTGAGGTTGCTGACCGTTTAAAAACAAACGGTGGATTTATTCCGGGAATTAGACCAGGTAAACCGACATCGGAATATCTTGGTAAGTCATTAAATAAAATTACAATTGTTGGCGCTTTATTCTTAGCAGGCATTGCAATTTTACCAAACTTCTTAGGAGCACTTACGAACACAAGCTTCAGTTTTGGCGGTACATCTTTACTCATCGTCGTTTCTGTTTCTCTTGAAACAATGAAACAAATCGAAGCTCAAATGCTAATGAGACACTATGAAGGCTTTTTAAGCTAAGGAGGTAAAAATGAGATTAATCTTATTAGGCCCTCCAGGCGCTGGAAAAGGCACACAAGCTGAGTATATCACCTCAAAATATGCGATTCCGCATATTTCCACTGGTGATATATTCAGAAAAAATATAAAAGAAGGCACTGAACTTGGGAAACGCGCTAAATCATTTATTGATCAAGGTGCATTAGTACCAGATTCACTTGTCGTCGAAATCGTTGAAGATCGCTTAAAAGAAGCTGATTGCGAAAATGGATTCCTCTTAGACGGATTCCCTAGAACTGAAGTACAAGCTGAAGAGCTTGACAAGGTTTTAGCCAATATGGGTGTAAATTTAAATGCGGTCATCAACATCAAAGTTAATCCTGAAGTTTTAGTTTCAAGAGCAGTTGGCAGACGTATTTGCAAAAATTGTGGCGCAACTTATCACATTCATAACAACGCATCTAAAGTAGAAGGCGTTTGTGATAAATGTAATGGTGAATTGTACCAACGTAGTGACGATGTTGAAGAAACTGTTAAAAACAGAATTAATGTATATATGAATGAAACAGCACCATTAATCAGCTACTATTCTTCAAAAAATCTTCTTGTTGACATAGAAGGTGAACAAGATATAAAATTGGTATTTGAAGATATCGTTAAAGCTTTAAGGGGCTAAGCATGATTGTTATAAAATCGAAACATGAAATTGAGCTGATGCAAGAGTCTGGACGTATTGTTGCATTAGTTCATGAAGCAATAAAGGAAGCGATAAAACCTGGTATTACAACAGGAGAGCTTGATCAAATTGCTGAGAAATTGATAATTGAGCACCAGGCAGTGCCTTCATTCAAAGGCTATGGGGGCTTTCCAGCTTCCATATGTGCCTCAATCAACGATCAAGTGATTCACGGCATCCCTTCTGATACAGTGTTAAAAGAAGGGGATATAATCAGCATTGATGTCGGTGCTTTAAAGAACGGCTATCATGGTGATGCTGCTAGAACTCATCCTGTTGGCAAGGTGAGTGAAAATGCTTTAAAACTTATTAAAGTCACTGAAGAGAGCTTTTTTGAAGGGCTAAAATATTGCAGGGTCGGTTATAGACTATACGATATTTCAAATGCAATTCAGAAACATGCGGAAGCTGAAGGCTTTAGTATTGTAAGAGACTATGTTGGACATGGGATTGGCACTAAGCTCCATGAGGAGCCTGCGATACCAAACTATGGCCCAGCTGGGAAAGGTCCAAGACTTGTTCCAGGAATGGTACTTGCAATTGAGCCAATGGTTAATGAAGGTGATTTTAAAGTCAGAACACTTGGAGATGACTGGACGGTTGTAACAAAAGATGGCAAGCTTTCTGCTCATTATGAGCATACAGTAGTCATCACCGAACACGATCCAATTCTTCTAACGAGTTTATAAAAAGCGAGGTGACTAGATGCTTAATTCATCTAAGGAACTTGAAATCGGTCAATTTGTCAAATCAAGAGCAGGAAGAGATAAAGACAGAATCTTCATCGTCATCGAGATTGTCGATGAGCAGTTTGTAAAGATTGCAGATGGAGACATTCGTAAGCTTGAAAAACCGAAAATTAAGAAGGTAAAGCATTTGACCAAATTGAAGTTTTTCAGTGAAGATCTTCGTGAGAAAATCGACAATGAGAAAAAGATAACAAATGTGATGCTTCGAAAAGAAGTCGAAAAAACAGGCTTAATCTAATCCAAGTTAGGAGGGATGATTCTAATGGCAAAAAGTGATTCAATTGAAGTTGAAGGTATAGTAGTAGAGGCATTACCAAATGCGAATTTCAAAGTTAAACTTGAAAATGGGCATATCGTATTAGCACATATTTCAGGGAAACTAAGAATGAATTTTATTAGGATATTACCTGGAGATAAAGTAACACTAGAATTATCGCCATACGATCTTTCAAGAGGAAGAATTACATGGCGTGGTAAGGGATAAGGAGGTATAACAATGAAAGTTAGACCATCGGTAAAACCAATGTGTGAGAAATGCAAGGTCATTAAAAGAAAAGGTAAAGTAATGATCATTTGCGAAAATCCAAAGCACAAACAAACACAAGGTTAATCTATCGTGTGTACCAAATATAAAGCGCGGCTGAAAATCTTTATATTTGAAAATTAATAGAAGACACATCACATTTTATACACATAGGAGGTGTAATTCAATGGCAAGAATTGCAGGTGTTGACCTACCTAGAGAGAAGAGAGCTGTTATCGGCTTAACTTATATCTATGGTATCGGAAAACCTACTTCTCAAGAGCTTTTACAAAAAGCTGGGATCAGTGAAGATACTAGAGTTAAAGATCTTACTGAGGAAGAAGTTAGTAAATTAAGAGCACTCATCGAAGAAAGTGTCCTTGTAGAAGGGGACTTAAGAAGAGAAATTGCTATGAATATTAAACGTTTAAAAGAAATCGGTTGCTACAGAGGAATTAGACATAGAAAAGGACTTCCTGTTCGTGGTCAAAAAACTAAAACGAACGCTAGAACTCGTAAAGGACCTAAGAAAACTGTTAGCCGTAAAAAGAAAAAGTAGGTAAGGAGGGATATAAGACATGGCTGTTGCTAAAAAAGCACGTAAAACTCGTAAAAAACGTGATCGTAAAAATGTTGAACGTGGACAGGCTCATATCCAAGCAACATTTAACAATACAATTGTGACTTTAACTGATACTGATGGCAATGCACTTGCATGGTCTAGTGCTGGAAGCTTAGGTTTCAAAGGCTCTAGAAAGTCAACTCCTTATGCTGCGCAAATGGCTGCAGAAGCTGCTGCTAAAAATGGCATGGAGCACGGTTTAAGAACTGTTTCTGTATTTGTTAAGGGACCTGGTTCTGGTCGTGAAGCTGCAATCAGAGCTTTACAAGCATCTGGACTTGAAATTACATCAATTGCTGATGTAACGCCAATTCCACACAATGGTTGTAGACCACCAAAAAGAAGAAGAGTGTAATTTATTCAGTATTAGGAGGTGTTTTAATTGGCAAGATATACAGGACCATCTTGTAGAATTTGTCGTAGAGAAGGACAAAAGCTATATCTTAAAGGCGATAGATGCTATAGCGACAAATGTACTTTAAATAGAAGACAAACAGCACCTGGGCAACATGGTGCAAAAAGAACGAAGCTTTCTGGTTACGGAACTCAATTAAGAGAGAAGCAAAAAGTTAAAAAATACTATGGTCTCTTAGAAGGACAGTTCAGAACTATTTATGAAAAAGCTGAAAAAATGAAGGGAATCGCAGGCGAGAACCTTTTACAATTATTAGAATTAAGACTTGACAACGTTGTTTACCGTTTAGGATTCGCGAATTCTAGAAAAGAAGCTAGACAATTAGTTGTTCACGGACACTTTACTTTAAATGGACATAAAGCTGATATTCCATCAATGACTTTAGAAGTGGGCGATGTTATCGCACTTAAAGACAAGAGTAAATCTTCTGACAAATTTAAGCAATTAGCTGAAGTCGCTAAAACTGCTCCAGGTTGGTTAGAAGTTAACTTTGAAAAGATGGAAGGTAAACTTACAGCATTGCCTGTAAGAAATGATATCGACTTACCAATCGAAGAGCATCTTATCGTTGAGCTTTACTCTAGATAGGGTTGGATATTGTTTATTACCCTCAAGTGTTATTTGTATAGTTTAAAGAGAAGGAGGGTCTTAACTAGTGATAGAAATAGAAAAACCAACGATTGAGTGTGTAGAACTTAGTGAAGACGGCAAATTCGGAAAGTTTGTTGTAGAACCACTAGAAAGAGGTTATGCAACAACACTCGGTAACAGCTTAAGAAGAATTTTATTATCTTCATTGCCGGGGACTGCGGTTCGCTGGATCAAAATTGAAAATGTTCTACATGAATTTTCAACAGTTCCAGGTGTAAAAGAAGATGTTATAGAAATTATTCTTAATCTCAAAGAGCTATTTGCTAAAATTCATTCAGATGAGGATGTAAAAATCTTAAGAATTGAAGCAAACACAGCAGGAGAGATCACAGCAGGAGATATCATTGCTGATGCTGATGTCGAAATTTTAAATACAGATTTACACATTTGTACACTTGATGAGAATTCAAGATTGTATATGGAAATAGCATTGGGACAAGGTAGAGGATACGTAACTGCAGAAAATAATAAAGAAGTCGGCTTGCCGATTGGTATTATTCCTGTGGATTCTATCTACACGCCTGTTCGTAAAGTCAATTTCACTGTAGATAAAACAAGAGTTGGTAAAGTTGCTGATTATGACAAACTTACTCTTGAAGTATGGACAGATGGAACAATCAATCCTGATGAAGCAACTTCACTTGGTGCGAAAATCATGGCAGAACATTTGAATTTGTTCATCGACATGACAGATAGCATTAATGGTGTTGAAATCATGGTTGAAAAAGAAGAGGACATTAAAGAAAAAGTTCTCGAAATGACAATAGAGGAACTCGATTTATCTGTACGTTCTTACAACTGCTTGAAACGCGCAGGCATTAATACAGTTGAAGAATTAACAAATAAAAGCGAAGACGATATGATGAAAGTTAGAAATTTAGGTAAGAAGTCCATGGAAGAGGTAAAGCACAAGCTTGCTGAACTTGACTTAGGATTAAGACTAGAAGACGAGTAAAGGAGGGAAGACGATGGCAGGTTACAGAAAACTAGGACGTCCAACATCTCACAGAAATTTAATGCTTAGAAACCAAGTAACATCATTATTAAAAAATGGACGTATCGAGACTACTGTTACAAGAGCAAAAGAAACTAAGAAACTCGCTGAAAAAATGATCACTCTTGCAAAAAGAGGCGACTTACACGCAAGAAGACAAGTTTTAGCTTTTGTTACTGAAGAAACAGTTGTTAAAAGACTTTTCGATGAAATCGCTCCTAATTATAAAGAACGCAATGGTGGTTATACCAGATTAGTACAAACTGGCCCACGTAGAGGCGATGCTGCACCAATGTGCAAATTAGAGTTAATCTAATAAACTGTGAGGGACTTAAGTTTAATACTGAAGTCCCTTTCTTAAATACAATCAAACCACTGGGTCTAGGCTCGTGGTTTTATTACATATTGACGTTAATCCATTTTCCACTTAGATTGGATTTACGACCCATTAAAAAAATATCATATAATAGGTATAGAAAAATTAACATATAAAAGGTATACTGACATAGAGAAATTAAGGGATGGTGATCAAATGATCAAGACGGATGGTTTGTATTTTAGATACCATGATGAAAAAGATGAAGAGAAATATGCACTTAAGGATGTCAATTTACATGTAAAAGACGGCGAATTTGTCGTGATTATTGGTCACAATGGTTCTGGTAAGTCGACCCTTTCTAAATTATTAAATGGAATTTACTTGCCGACAAGTGGCAATATATATATAAATGGTATGGATACTTCAGATGAAGAACTCATTTGGGATATCCGAAAAACAGCGGGGATGGTATTTCAAAACCCTGATAATCAGCTTGTGGCAACGATTGTTGAAGAGGACGTAGCCTTTGGACCTGAAAATATTGGTCTGCCTTCAGCTGAAATAAGAGCCCGTGTCAACGAAGCGCTAGAAACGGTTAAAATGACGCCATATAAACGTAAACCCCCACATCATTTGTCAGGCGGTCAGAAGCAAAGAGTGGCCATAGCAGGTATACTTGCCATGAAGCCAAAGTGTATTATATTCGATGAGCCTACAGCAATGCTCGACCCTGCAGGTCGTAAGGAAGTTATTAAGACCATTGAGCATCTCAATAAAACTGAGAAAATGACAGTGATTCATATTACGCATTATATGGATGAAGCTGTAAACGCAGATCGAATTATTGTAATGGATGATGGTCAGATTGTCCTACAGGGAACCCCACGGGAGGTCTTTTCAAAGGTAGAGCACCTAAAGGAAATAGGGCTAGACGTGCCACAAATAACACAGCTTGCTTTTGAACTTAATCAAATCGGTTATAGCATTTCCACTGAATGTTTAACAGTGCAGGAGCTGGTGGAGGAATTATGTCAATTAGTATAAAAAATTTATCTCACATATATGACTATGGGACACCTAATGAAACAATAGCAATTGAAGATATCAATCTTGAAATAGAACACGGTGAGTTCATAGGTCTAATAGGACATACAGGCTCAGGAAAATCAACATTAATTCAACATTTAAATGGCCTGTTAAAGCCTTCTAAAGGGACTATTATAGTAAATGGTCTCAATATTACAGAAGGCCTTGCCAATCTGGAATCTTCTAAAAACAGATCGAGAAGTGAACGCAACAAACTTGCAAAAGAGAGAAAGCGTAAATTACTTGAGGTCAGAAAAAAAGTGGGTCTTGTTTTTCAATATCCTGAATATCAACTCTTTGAGGAAACCGTCGAGAAAGACATTGCATTTGGTCCGACAAACCTCGGTTTGAGTGATGGAGAGATTAAATCTAGAGTTAAAGAAGCCATGGATTTGGTAGGTATAGATTATGAAGCCAATAAAGACCGGTCACCATTTGAGCTAAGTGGAGGTCAAAAAAGACGTGTAGCCATAGCAGGTGTTCTTGCGATGAAGCCAGAAGTTTTAATCCTAGATGAACCCACTGCAGGTCTCGATCCAAGAGGCAGAGATGAAATCCTCAATCAAATCAAGGAACTACACGACAAAAACAAATTAACGGTCATTATCGTATCACATAGCATGGAAGATATGGCTAAAATCGCAAATCGATTGATTGTTATGAATAAGGGGAAAGTTGTATTCGATGATTCACCTCATAAAGTCTTTAGAGAAATAGATGTACTGGAGGAAATTGGACTGGCAGTACCGCAAATATCCTATCTTGCTAGAGCGCTTAATCAAGCTGGCTTTCACCTAAGTGATGAAATCATCACCATAGAGGAGGCTGTGAGTTCACTTAAGAAACAACTTCCGGCAATTCATCCTAACACAAAAGGAGGAAATGCTTAATGTTAAGAGATATAACCATTGGACAATATTACAGTGTTGAATCGAGTATTCATAAGATGGACCCGAGATTCAAAATTTTAGCATCTACCTTATATTTGATATCCTTGTTCATCATACAGAATTTATATGCCTATGCCCTTGTCATTTCATTTATAGGCTTGGCAGTCCTCCTGTCCAAGGTACCTGTTGGCTTTGTAATGAGAGGTCTTAAACCAATCTTTATGCTTATTATTTTCGCATTTGTCATCAATATTTTCATGACACCTGGGGATCCCCTTTTTAAGTGGGGTATCATAAGTGTGTCAGTGGAAGGTGTCGAGCGGGCTTTCTTTATGGCCCTACGGTTGATTTTGCTCATTGTGGGCACATCTTTACTAACTTTGACAACCTCGCCAATCGAACTTACAGATGGCATTGAGTACTTGCTGAATCCTCTTAAAAAAATTGGCTTGCCTGCACATGAACTCGCTATGATGATGACCATTGCACTAAGGTTTATACCAACGCTTCTTGAAGAAACGGATAAGATTATGAAGGCTCAAATGGCAAGAGGTGCGGATTTTGAAAGTGGCAATATCATGAGTAGGGCCAAGGCATTAATTCCCCTATTGGTACCTTTATTCATCAGTGCGTTCAGACGAGCAGATGAACTTGCAATGGCCATGGAAGCGCGCTGCTATAGAGGCGGTGAGGGTAGAACGAGAATGAAAGTACTTAAGTACACTCGATATGATCTGATAGGCCTCTTGGTAATGGTGTTGTACTTAGCCCTATGCATTATTCTTTAAAACAATATTTTCTATAATATAATCGTTTCTTTAAAAATAGATGGGAAGAGAGCTTTTAATGAAAACTTTAAAAATGACAATCAGTTACGATGGATCAGAGTATAAAGGTTGGCAAAGACAATCCCAAGAGTGTTCGGTTCAGGGCACAATTGAGCAAACTTTAAAAGCACTATTGAAAGAAGAAATTGCCATACATGGTGCTGGTAGAACAGATGCAGGCGTCCACAGCTTAAATGGGCAAACCGCTTCTTTCCAACTGAATACCAATATAGGTGCGGATCAACTGAAGTACGCGCTTAATCGAGCATTGCCAGCTTCTATTCACATAGGTGAGATTTTAGAAGTGCCTGATACTTTTCACGCAAGATATAGTGCAGTTGGAAAGACTTATCAATATATAATTGATCAGAGTCCTGAAGCCAATCCACTCAGGGCAAAATATGTTCATCACTTGGACAAGCCACTGGATTTTAAAGCAATAGAGGAAGCTATGTCCTATTTTATAGGGACTCATGATTTTCAAACCTTTATGGCATCTGGCAGTAAGATTGAAAATACTGTTAGAACAATTCATAGCTTTGGATTGAAAAGACAAGGAGATGAGTATGTTTTCACTATTTCTGGAGACGGTTTTTTATATAACATGATCCGAATTATTATGGGAACTCTGATACAAGTTGGCTATCATAAAACAATGCCAAATCAAATTGAAGCCATCATTAGGAGCCATTCTAGAGATAAAGCCCGTCATACAGCCCCGGCAAATGGTCTTTATTTGATGAAAGTGCATTATTAAATCAGTTAAAATCAAATCAATCAAATTCTTAAGATTGTTGTTATAAAAAAAGTGCTTTAACATGTAAATAAAAAAATGAAATCTATTGACAGTTGGTACGAGATACTATAAAATAGATTGTGGTCTGTTGTGTAACAGACGTGATTACGATCGATAAAATCCTGCCCCGGGTTTTAAGATATAAACGGTGAAATAATATCAAGGAGGTCATTCGATGAAGTCTTATGTTGCAAAACCACTAGAAATCGAAAGAAAGTGGTATGTAGTTGACGCTGACGGTAAAACATTAGGAAGATTAGCTTCTGAAGTTGCTAAAATCCTAAGAGGTAAACATAAAGCAATTTATACTCCACATGTTGATACAGGAGATTTTGTAATTATCGTAAATGCTGAGAAAGTTAGATTAACAGGTAAAAAATTAGATCAAAAAATGTACAGATGGCACACAGGTTATGTAGGTCATTTAAAAGAAAGATCATACAGAGATATGTTACAAAACAAACCAGAAACTGTAGTTGAAGCTGCAATTAAAGGTATGTTACCACATAACTCATTAGGTAGATCAATGGCAAGCAAATTAAAAGTATACGCAGGTCCAGAGCACAAGCACGAAGCTCAACAACCTGAAGTACTTGAATTAAGTCTGTAAGGGAGGGTAACTGATGGCTAAGTCGATTCAATATCAAGGTACAGGTAGAAGAAAAACTTCAATCGCTAGAGTTAGAGTATTACCTGGTACAGGCAAATATATCGTAAATGGACAAACTCTTGATCAATATTTCGATTACGAAATCTTGAGAAGAGAAGTTCAAAGACCTTTAGAGTTAACAAAAACAGCTGGTAAATATGATGTTATTGTTAAAGTTGAGGGTGGTGGCTTTACTGGACAAGCTGGTGCAGTAAGACACGGTCTTTCAAGAGCTTTATTACAAGTTGATGCTGATTTTAGACCAATCTTGAAATCTGCTGGATTCTTAACAAGAGATCCAAGAATGAAAGAAAGAAAGAAATATGGTCTTAAAGCTGCAAGAAGAGCTCCACAGTTCTCTAAGAGATAATTTGCAAATTCAAAAACCCCTGCAATCATGCAGGGGTTTTTTTCTCTCCAATCTACGATCAAGTGAATGTTAATAATCCTGTCTTGTGGTATAATTAGCCTGTGGATAACAACTGGATAAGTCCAATTGTAGCCTTGATAACTGGAAAAAACTGAGGACAACTTCAAAAAAAATGTGGATTGAAAGTGGACATAGTGGTCATGAAAACCCTAAAATCTGTGGATGAAATGTGTACTGTGTGGATATAAACTGTGGATTAAGAAATAAACTTAAGAAAGCACAATAGTTGTCCACAAATAAATGATAATCGATGGCTCGATTTTAGGATAGAATGTGGACAAACTGGAAATTGTCAAAGGAGGTCAAACTTGAAAAAATTCATCAATTTCGCAATTGGATCAATTATTATTCTTCTCATAATCCTTCTATACATAAGCTTTAATATTGAAAGAAATATTAAGCTTAGGCATTGGCTCAGTGATCATTTTCAAAATACAGAGATTCAAGTGAGTGAACCCAGTGTTTACTTTTTAGGGGTAAATA
>NZ_JBVBZF010000029.1:0-20820 GCF_057447755.1 Fusibacter sp.
AAAAAAGTGGCTCTCGTATAAACACCACCTAAATTTTCACTCAATTCTTCCCAAGTACTTTTCTTATGTCCCATGTTAGACCTCGCTCTCATTTATAATCTCTATTACATGTGCCATTAATAGAGGCTGAATATCTGGATATGTCAGTTGGTCCGGTAAGTCATCAAACAAGGCAATGGCCTGAATTTCATGTTCAAAGCGGTCTGCCAAGTGATAAATCTCCGCATAATACAACCTTCCGTAACGCTTAATACCCGCACGCTCGACACTGTAGTTACAGATTGAGCGAATGTTAAAATCGTCTGCAGAAGATTCTTCAATTAGCTCTCTTCTTGCAGCATCATCAGGCAACTCATCTGCTTCAATATGTCCACCAGGGACCTCCCATGTTGTTCTATCTCTGTGTTTAACAAAAAGCCATTGATCTTTATAACGACTTATAATAACCACATATTTAAGTCTTGGATTATCATTTATTGTATCCTTATAAAAATTTATTTTCACCGAATCGCTATGTTTCGAAGTCGTCGATACCATCGCTTATATCTCCTTAAAATTACACTCCTAAGCTTATTACCATTAAAGTAATCATAACTTTTTGAACAATAAAATGCCATTAAAAAACCATTAAATCAACTCCAATCTGAATGCGTCTTATAAATTTGAAACGCTATTCAAAACTTAAGTCCTATAGACAAGATTTAAGCATTCTATACATCTCATGTGTTTAAGCTCTAATCCCTATTTAAATCTATATTAAAATGCAAAAGAGAGTATCTTATCACTAGATACTCTCTTTTCGGGGTTTTAAGGATTTTATTTTTCATTTTAAAGGCTGTAAATCTATTTTCAAAATAAGCGATAGAGCTCATTGAAAATCAATTTGTTAATGGACTTGCTTAATTTAATTTAATTTAATTTAATTTAATTTACTTAACTTAATTTAATTTATTTTACTTAATTTACTTACTAAACTTAATTTACTTAGCTTAAATTTGGATTGTTAAAGCTGCATCGATTTATATGATACCGCTTACACTTTAACCCTTATCGCCATCTTTAAGGTCTCTCAATCAATAGTGATGTTCCCATACCACCACCGATACACAAGGTTGCTAAACCTTTTTTTGCATCACGTTTCTGCATTTCATGCAAGAGCGTTACTAAAATTCTTGCACCACTTGCACCAACTGGATGACCAATTGCAATGGCACCACCATTTACATTGACGATTTCTGGATTGATTTTTAGATCCTTAACGACTGCAAGTGATTGTGCTGCAAATGCTTCGTTGGCTTCAACGAGCTCTACATCTTCAACACTCCAATTTGCTTCTTTTAATGCCGCTAAGGTTGCAGGTACCGGACCATAGCCCATAATAGAAGGGTCAACCCCTTTAGTGCCATAGCCTTTTATAAGTGCAAGATACTTAAGGCCAAGCGCTTCCGCTTTTTCCTTGCTCATGACAATCAGCATTGCAGCACCATCGTTGATTCCAGAAGCATTACCGGCTGTAACTGTGCCCTCTTTTTTGAATGCAGGTTTAAGCTTCTGAAGTGCATCATAGGTTGTACCGTATCTGATATACTCATCATCCGCAACGATAGTAGGTTCACCACGTCTTGAAGGGATCTCAATCGGAACGATTTCAGCTTTAAATCGACCCGATTTTTGAGCAGCTTCTGCCTTATTTTGACTTGCCACAGCAAACTGATCTTGCATTTCTTTTGTCAAAGACCATTGGTCAGCAATATTTTCAGCTGTAATGCCCATATGATAATTGTTAAATGCATCGGTTAGTGCATCCTTGATCATATGATCCACCATTTCATAATGTCCCATTTTTTGTCCCCATCTATTAGATGGCGATAGATATGGTGCATTAGACATACTCTCAGTACCGCCACACATGATGACATCTGCACCACCAGATGCGATGATTTGAGCAGCAAGGCTCACACTTCTAAGGCCAGAACCACATAGAATGTTTATTGACATTGCGGGTACTTCCACAGGAACACCCGCATGAATAGACACCTGTCTAGCCACATTTTGACCACAACCAGCACTTAGAATATTACCAACTAATACTTCATCGATTTGATTTGGCTCAATTCCAGCGCGTTTAATCGCTTCCTTTGCTGCTATTGTTCCAAGATCAACTGCACTTAGGGTTTTTAATGCACCACCATAAGCACCAACCGGCGTTCTTACTGCCGATACAATTACAACGTCTCTCATTTTAGGCCTCCTATAATCTCAAACCACCGTTAACAGAAAGATTATGTCCTGTTATAAACGATGATTCATCACTTGCTAGGAATAAGCAAGCATTTGCAATTTCTTGCGGTTCGCCTAATCTGCCAAGCATTGTTTTTTCTCTAATTGGGTCAAGAACCTTGTCAGGTACTGTCTTCATCATTTCTGTATTTACATAACCAGGTGCCACAGAATTAACTCTAACAGCTGCACCTTTTCTTGAGAACTCTTTTGCCCAAGTTTTCGCCATACCGATAACGCCAGCTTTAGTTGCAGCATAATTGGTTTGACCAACATTACCATACTCACCCACAACAGAAGCGATGTTGATAATGCTGCCTTGGCCTTTTTCCATCATATGTGGTCCTATCACTTGAGCCATGTTAAAGACGCCTTTAAGGTTAACATCAATAACGAGATCCCACATTTCCTCTGTCATTTTGTTGATTAAACCATCTCTTGTAATACCTGCATTATTAACAAGAATATCGATTTTACCGTACTCAGCAACCGCCCAGTTAAAAAACTCAGCAATCGCATTTCTGTCGGTTACATTAAGTGCATAACCTTTTATATTTGCAGACTCAAAAGTAGCTTCTTGCATATCAACTGCAATTACTTTTGCCCCTTCTCTTTCAAATGTTTCGCTGATCGCTCTGCCGATGCCCTGTGCACCACCAGTTACCACAGCAACTTTTCCCTGTAATCTCATTGCGCCTCCAAAGTTATAAGTTAAGACCCATTGGTCCTTCACTGAAAATTCGACTATCCATTTCTTTTAAGTGTTCTGAAATTGCCGGTTTAAATGCCATTTGATCAATAATATCACGCTGTAAGTCGACACCAGGTGCTATTTCTGTCAATGTTAAACCTGCTTCTGTAAGCTCAAACACAGCCCTTTCTGTTACATATACCACTGGCTGTCCGATCTCATATGCATATTCGCCAGAGAATGTGATCTGCTCTACTGCATTGATAAACTTCTTAGATCTTCCTTCTGAAAGAATTGTCAGTTTACCGTCTTTAACTTCTAATTCCAGGCCACCTGCTGTGAAAGTACCACAGTAAACTACCTTTTTTGCATTTTGTGAAATATTGATGAAGCCGCCACAACCAGCTACTTTAGGGCCAAACTTTGATACGTTTACATTACCCTTATCATCACATTGTGCAAGTCCTAAGAAAGTGACATCCAAGCCACCCCCATCATAGAAGTCAAATTGGTAGGGTTGATCTATGATCATATCCGGATTGATTGCTGCACCAAAGCTAAGGCCACCTGCTGGAATACCGCCGATTGTACCTGCTTCTGTTGTGAGAATCAAACCGTGAATACCCTCTTCATTTGCAACCATTGAAACGCCCTCAGGCATTCCAATTCCGAGATTCATAATGGCATTTTCCTTAAGCTCCATAGCAGCTCTTCTCGCTATGACCTTTCGCTCATTAAGTGCCATTGGCGGAATACTCTGAACTGGCACCTTCACATCTTGGCTATATGATGGATTGAACTGTTCTGCGAAAGTTTGCATATGCTCATGTGGCGCTGCCTCTACGATTGCATCCACATAAATACCAGGAATTTTAACGAGCTTTGAATTAATAGAGCCGTCCTTCACGATTTTCTCAACCTGAAGAATGACTTTTCCACCTGAATTTTTTACGGCTTGAGCCATTGAAAGCATTTCAAGGCTAAGACATTCCTTTTCAAAGGTACAGTTGCCGAACGAATCTGCATAAGTACCTCTGATAAAGGCAATATCTATTGGAAAGGCTTTATAAAAAAGCCAATCCTCATTATTTAAAGTCATCAACTCAACGAGCGACTCCTTAGTTCTTTTATTGATTCTACCGCCTTCAAGACGTGGATCTACAAATGTTTTAAGACCAACCTTTGTAATAACCCCTGGCTTTCCGCCAGCGATTGCTCTAAACAAGTGAGAAATAACACCTTGTGGAAAATTGTATGCGTCGATTTCTTCATCTAGTGCTAATTTGCCAAGCTTTGGCGCTAGTCCCCAGTGACCACCAACTACCTTTTTCACAAGTCCTACATGTCCAAAGTGATTTAAACCTCGATCTTTACCATCGCCTTGTCCTGCTGCATAAACCAAAGTTAAATCCTTCGGATGTCCATTTTTAATAAATGCATCTTCCACACCTCTACTAAGAGCTTCTGGATGCATATTGCCTACGAATCCTCCGGTAACTACTGTTGAACCATCTTGGATGAGAGCAATTGCTTCTTCAAGTGACATCACTTTTTTCATGCCTTCCTCCTTATACGATTCCAGTTACTAAATAGAATACTGAAACAACAACTACTGCAATAAGTGGTGTAACAACCGTCATGGCTGCTATATCACCATAAGACTCTTTATGATTTAATTTACATACTGATAATAATGTGATAACCGCACCACAGTGTGGTAAACTGTCAAGTCCACCTGATGCCATAAGCATAATTCTATGAAGTGCCTGTGGATCAATACCCATCGACAAGAATTCTTTTGAAAGTACTTCAAGTGCAATTGCAGTACCACCTGAAGATGAACCTACGATACCTGCAAGTAAAGTTGTTGAAATCGCAACTTTGAAAATCGATGGAATCGCAAGTGCAACGATACCCAATTTAACTGTCGTAAATGCTGCAAGAGACTTGATTACACCACCGTAACCAACCTCAGAACCCGTATTAAAGATCGGTAATAAAGAACCAACTGCACCATCAAATACAATTTTGTTTGTATTAACAAGGAACTTTCTCAAAGCAATTAAAATAAACACGATTGAGATCGAAAGACCTAATACAACTGGCCAAGTACCATTGATTTTTGCACCAGCCGCTTCATATGAAGCAATGATTGAAGGATTTGCAAAGTAAATTTTTGTGAAAATGAAGTTTAATACAAACACCAAGATAATAGGTGTTGCTGAAATTCCAAAGCTTGGAAGATCATCGCCAAGTTCATGTAAGCCTTCATTTTCATGCTCTCCATAACCTTCACCTGCAGCTGCTGCTTGAGCCGCTCTTCTGTTTAACCACCAAAGGCCACCGAAGAACATGATCGAGCTACCGAGAAGACCTAAAACTGGACCAGCATAAATATCTGTGCCAAAGTATACTGTTGGCATTGTGTTTAAGTACTGAGGTGAACCTGGTAATGCTGTCATAGTAAATGTAAATGCACCAAGTGCAATTGCAGCTGGGAGTAAACGCTTTGGAACATCTGCTTCTCTTAAAAGCATTGCCCCAATTGGATACATTGCAAATACAACTACGAATAGTGAAACACCACCATAAGTTAAAAGTGAAGTTGCAACAACTACTGCTGCAATGGCATGTTTTTTACCAAATTTGTCTGAAATAAAATGTGCGATTGAGGTAGCAGCACCTGTAACGCCCATTAATTTACCAAATATTGCGCCTGCTAAAAAGACCGGAAAATATGCTTGAATATATCCAGCTGCTGCTGGCATGAAAATATTAGATAGTGCATGAAGCGCTGGAATTTCCCCTGACATGAGCGCTGCAAGCATTGCTAAAATTGGTGCTAATACTAACACTGTCACTCCGCGATAAGCAAAGTACATAAGAGAAAATAAGGTCAATAATATCGCTAATACGCCTAACATCTTTGTCCCCCTAAATTTTAATAGGAAATTTTAATTTCCAATGATTAATTTAATCAACTCATAAAATGTGTATGCGAAAGCCACGATGGCAATTGCATATAGACCATAAAACAGTCCAAGTGTGAATGGTTTGTTCTTTTCATATGCATCCACATGCTTAGGATGCATTCTTTCTCTGAGGTGATATTTTGTGTCATTGATTACGCCTACAATAAACTGTGTAAGCATCCATATCAAGCCTAACAAAATCACCAAATACAATAATCCTAAATGTGCACCTGAGACTTTTTCAATGATGGAAATTATGGCACTTAAGAAAACCAATGGTATAAATAATTGATCCCATTTTAAAACGCGGTACTCATTTTGATAAGCCTCTGAAATCAGAATCCTCACGAGAAGTACCACAAGATGCATATACTTGTAGCTCTGTGGATAATAGATTTGTTGTCCGATCGTAAACAACAAAAGTATCTGATAGATCAGATTAAAAACATATGGTTTTTTCAAGTTGCCCATTACATTAGATAAGTCTCCCATATAAAATTCACCTCCACCCTATAATAAAGCAAAACGCATGCCAAGATTTTGAACACATAAAAATGCATTTATCTTCAAAATTGTTCATTTTTCTTGCACCAAAAGGTTAATTTTCTTAAAAAGAGTTTGTAAAAACAAGAAAAGTGTAAATCCAACTTTACACTTTTTCACTCACAATACCTCATGTGTCAAGTTTTAATGACATAATGGTTGTTGCTCATTTATTTGTAAACTTTTATTTACACTTTTGTCTATCAATATCCCTATTTGTGACTATCTTAAATCATATTTTTCTAATTTTGTGTGAAGTGCCATTCTAGAAATACCTAAATCCTCAGCTGTTTTCGTTTTATTGCCCTTAAAATAGATGAGACGTTCCAACAAGAGCTTCTTTTCATAGATTTCCATCATATGACGAAGTGGTTCACCCGAATAATCCTGTTCTACCGATTTCATAAAGGCTGGTAAATGATAGGGCTGAATATAATCATCACCTTCCATGATGTTGTAGGCACGTTCAATGATGTTTCTAAGTTCCCGAATATTGCCCTGCCAATGATAGTTGGTCAATAAAAATTGAGCCTTCTCAGAAACACCTCTCACCTTCCCGTGGTCCTGTTGATTGAGTTGGTCAATAAAATGCTTACTCAGGAGGATAACATCTTCCTTGCGCTCTCTGAGAGGCGGTATAGAGAGATTAATGACGTTTAATCTGTAATAGAGGTCCTCTCTAAACTCTTTCGCCTCAACCATCTCCTTTAGATTCCTGTTGGTTGCCGCAATAACCCTCACATCTATTTGTTTAGGTCTATTGGAACCAACGCGTTCAACCTCACCCTCTTGAAGTACCCTTAATATCTTAGCTTGCATTTGAAGTGGCATATCTCCAATTTCATCTAAAAATATTGTGCCTAAATCTGCGAGTTCGAACTTTCCGATTCGGCCATTTTTATCAGCACCAGTAAAAGCACCCTTCTCATATCCGAAAAGTTCCGATTCCAAGAGTTGCTCAGGAATTGCAGCACAGTTTACTGATATGAAGGGCATATCATGGCGGTTACTCGCTTGATGAATGGCATGTGCAAACAGCTCTTTGCCTGTACCGCTTTCACCTTGAATAAGAACATTGGATTTCGTATGCGCAATCTTCTTTGCTTGGTGTTTCAGCTTGTTCATCTGATCATTTGAGGTAATAATTTGTTCAAAGGTATATTTGGCCTTGTGAATACTGCTGATTTCTGACCTTAAATTTCGAAGTTCTTGCTCAATCTTTGTATATTTTTTATTGATGCTATGCAGCTCAGACACATTTCTGAAAAGAACCTTACCAATTGCACCTGCGAGTTTACCATCCACATAATAAGGGATCCTAGTGGCAACCATGTAATCCCCTCTGATTTCTTGGAAATCATTGATTTCTGGCACTCCAGTTTGAGCAACCACATGCATCCTTGTATTTTGAATCACTTCAGTGACGTGCTTGCCGATAACCTCATCCTCTTCAAGCCCGAGAAAACGCTTATAAGCATTAGAAATCATCGTTATATTTCCCTTTATATCTACGACGACGATCCCATCATAAGCCAGTTCTAAAATGGATTTTAAAATGGCCATTTCACTTCGGTCAGCTTCGAGTTTTTCATTTAATGCTTCAAATTTTGTGACGTCATCGAATATCGCTATGGCACCTACCGGAAGCCCCTTTTCAAAGACCGGTATCCTAGAAGTAATGCAATGCTTACCATTAACATCTATTCTTACGTTGCGGTCTACTGAAAGCGTTTTAAAGGTCTCCATTAACTTTGAATCCTTGTAAACTTCTAAAATTGGTTTGTCTATGGCCTGAACAAGGGGCAAGTCCAAGAGTTCCAAGGCTCTGTGGTTGATATTTTTTACAATACCTTCATGATCCACCAAGATAATGGCGTTTTTAATCGCTTCAAAAACATTTTGATTTTCCACAATGCAGTTAAAAAAGTTATTCAAAATAATCCCTCATTTCTGATTGTTATGTTTAGTTTCTCTCTCTCTAAATTACGCAATTTTGATACCAACTTGATTACTATTATTAAAATCATATAAAAAAAGAATCGTACAGTCAAACGATTCTTTGGGTTGCTAAATATTTTCTTCAATATTTAATTCCAGATGAATATCATAGGGTTCAAGTTCAAATAAAGTAGCATCAATTTCCTTTGCTAAGGCACAGCCCATACTAAAGTAAAAATTAACGGTATTCTCAGATGGCGTTGCCGAAATATAAAGCTTTTTACCATTTAAGCTTCGTGCTGCCTTAATGGCTTCTAACATTAAGTTTTTTGCCACACCTTTCCCCCGATATTTAGCAGACACATAGAGAATATCCATTTTAATATACTCTCTTTTTGATCCTCGAAGTTTATTTTCAACAGAGGTAATGCCCACTAATTTGTCAGCGTCGTAGCACCCTATTACAAAACCACCTTCTTCGATGATTTTTATTTGTCTATCGTAAAGCGCTTCTTGCTCCCCCTCTGGAAAGCCTTTTACATCATAGTATTCTTCTTCAAGTTCAAGCTTTCCTTCTCGATAATAATAAACATGTTCAATAATCTCTTTTCGATCAATATGCCAAAAATCCTTTAACGCATCAATTGTCATATACCTATAGTTCATATCCTTCTCCTTATGTATCATCCTGTCAAAGCCACTTAAAAATCTATATGTCTATTATATCATAATCATCAATGACTGAAATTTAAGTTAAATAAACAAATAGCATTGACTCTGTCTGTCAGTGAGATATAATATTATTGGCATACGCCAATTAAAGGAGGCTTGATTATGGAAAAAGAAAGTCCAAACCAATTTAGCAATATCAAAAACATCATCGGCATCATGAGTGGTAAGGGCGGTGTTGGTAAATCTTCAGTTACTGCGCTTACGGCAATAACCTTAAGAGAGCAAGGTTTTCAAGTCGGTATTTTAGATGCTGATATTACGGGCCCCTCTATCCCTAAGGTGTTCGGTCTGAATCAAAAGAAAGCAGTGGGTACGCCTCTAGGTGTAGAACCGGTCATTTCTTCTACAGGTATTAAGATAATGAGTGTAAATCTCATTCTTGAACAAGAGGATGAACCTGTCGTTTGGAGAGGTCCAATCATTTCCAATGCGGTGAAGCAATTTTATACAGATGTTATTTGGGGGGATCTGGATTATCTCTTAATTGACTTACCACCGGGCACAGGAGATGTCCCTTTAACTGTTATGCAGTCCTTGACAATTGATGGCATCATCATTGTTTCGACGCCACAGGACCTTGTAAAAATGGTTGTCAATAAATCTATGAAGATGGTTAAAATGCTCCACACACCAATCATCGGTATCGTCGAAAATATGAGCTATTTCATCTGCCCTTCTTGTGATGAAAAGCATAAAATATTCGGTCAATCTAAAGTAAAAGAGGCTGCAAAAGAAATGGGTGCTTATTTTATCTCTGAAATTCCGATGGATCCACTATTGGTCGAACTTTCTGATGAAGGAAGCGTCGAGCTTTATACAAAGCACAATTTTGAATTTGCAAAAACTTATCAGAAAGACATTCAAGGTGCTCTATCTCATTTTGAGAGCAATCGCATGATTGTACCAGACGCTTTTAAGATTATGTAAATTCTACCATTCAATCATCCTGTTCTAGGCCTAAAATTTCATAGACCATGGTGATACATTAAACTTTTACGATTTACAAAACGAAACGGGACCCCTAAGGGATCCCGTTTTTTCTTAATCATATAAAATCACAGTCTATCTTTTATAGTAGAAGAAAGTCTTACTGGATTCGAAGTTATATCTTTGAGGCTGAATAATTTGCTCTGTACTACCCACGAAGAAGTAACCATCACTTACCAAGGAATCATAGAACTTTTTATACATTTCGTCTTTTGCTTCTTCAGTAAAGTAGATCATAACATTTCGGCATATGATCATATCAAAGCCTTTTGGATAAGGATCTCTCAATAAGTTCATCTTCTTAAACTCAACACAATTTTTAATTTCGTCTTTAATTCTATAAGACTTACCTACCATCTCAAAGTACTTATCCACGTACTGTTTAGGCACGTTCTTAATACTCTTTTCAGAGTAAATCCCCATTTTTGCCTTTGACAATGCCTCATCATCAAAATCAACCGCATGTATTTTTATGTCCTTAAGGGGTAAAAATTCACTTAAGCACATGACCAGCGAGTAAGGCTCTTCACCTGTTGAACAAGCAGCAGACCAGATCTTAGGTCTTTTAGTTCGCTTTAGAATTGCAGGAAAAATATCTTCACGTAAGGTTTCCCACTGCCCTGGATTTCTATAAAACTCGGAAACATTGATGGTCAAATAATTGATAAATTCATCAAAAGAATCCTTATCTGTATCAATTAATTTAAAGTATGAATCAAAATCACCAAGTCCATGTCTTGTAATTAAAGATTCAATACGTCTTTTCATCTGTCTTTCTTTATACAATGTTAAATCTAATTTCGTCTTATTAAAAACACGTTCTTTAAACTTATCATAGCCTTCCATATTAAATCTCCTTCAACAAAGTTTTATCTTCTTTATTTATATCCACATATATGATTTTAAACCAAATTTAATTCAGAAAACTTAAAATACCCATTTAATGATCTGTAATCATTTAACGTCAAAACATTGTTTTGCTGCATCACACCTTTTGGCTCAAATTCTGCTTTATACAATCATTTAACGTCAAAATCTTGTTTTGCCGCATTTAACCGCTTTTCGCAAGTTGGTGATTCTTTCTCAAAGCTGGATGAGAACTAATGATCTATACAAAAAAAAGCCGATGAAATGTTATTTCATCGGCTTTGTGTTATTACTCCTGATCAGCTTCTTCCTGAACTGGTTCATTTACTGCTTTCATAGAAAGTTTAACTTTCTTTTCTTCAGCAATGTATTCTAAAATTCTCACTTCAACCGTTTGATTAATTTTAAGAACATCACTTGGTTTTTCAATATGCTCTTTAGCGATATGAGAAACATGTACTAGACCTTCGATACCTGGCTCAAGCTCTACGAATGCGCCGAAATCAGTAAGATTTACAACTTTACCTTCGTAAACGCCGTTCACTTCATATTTATCAGCGAACAATGCCCATGGCTCTTGGCTAATTTGTTTGATACTTAAAGAAATTTTGTTTTCATCTCTGTTAGCATCGATGATTTTAACATCAATTTTGTCGCCAACGTTAACGAAATCATTAACTGGTTTGATTCTTCCCCAGCTCATTTCAGTAACGTGTACTAAACCATCCATACCACCGATATCAACAAAAGCACCAAAGTTAGTAATTCTTTTTACTTCACCTTTTACGATGCTACCGATTTCGATTGTTTTCCAGAATTGATCTCTTACAGCTTGTTTTTCTAAGATTGCAAATTCTTTATGAGAGAATACTGCTCTTCTTTTTTGCTTGTTGATTTCAATGACTTTAACTTTTAAGTCTTGACCAATATATGGTCTTAAGTTCTTAACAAATCTGTCAGATAATTGAGAAGCAGGAACGAATCCTCTGATCTCTTTGAAGAATGCAATCAAACCACCGTTTACTGCATCAGCAACTTTAACTGTGATTTCAGCATCTTTCTCATGTAATGCTTCAAGTTCTTCCCAATCTTTGTCTACATTTACTTTTCTAAGTGATAATAAAATGTTACCTTCACCATTATCATGGTTTACGATGAATACGTCTAACTCTTGTCCTACTTTAAAATTGCTTTCAATATCAAAGTTTGGATCTGCAGACACTTCATTTCTAGGAATTACGCCGTCAGATTTATAACCGATGTTTACGATTACAACATCAGTATTAACTTGAATTATGCTTCCTTTAACAACTGATCCTCTTCTTGGAATTCTCAATGATTCTTCGATTTGCTCCATCATCTCAGCCATTGAACTATGATTTTCCATCAAAAAATACCTCGCCTTCATTTTCTATTTTAAGAATGACCGATTCAACAATCCAGTCTGGTGTTGAAGCACCCGCTGCAATACCAATTTTTGTATTGCTTTTGAACATGGATACATCTACTAAATCATCCTTAGTTTCAATGTGAATCGTCGTAGCATTCTTGCTACAAATTTCTGCTAACTTTCTCGTATTTGAACTGTGCTTACCACCAATTACAATCATATAATCCACGGTTTTAGATAGCTCTATACAAGCGTTTTGCCTTTGTTCTGTTGCCAAACAAATCGTATTATGAATAATACAATCTGAAAGCTTTTGTTTAAAAATGGCTTCCATCTCATGCCACAAACTCAAATTAAAAGTGGTTTGAGCTACAATACAAAATGGTTTGTCGGATGCCGTCATATTTTTGACTTCATCTAATGTAGAGTAAATTGTTGCACTTTCATCACACCATCCATTTATGCCAACCACTTCAGGATGATTCTTATCTCCGACAATAATTATATTATAACCTTTTAAACGATAAGATGAAACTGTATTTTGAATTTTTTTAACATAAGGACAAGTCGCATCATATATGACAAAGCCTTGCGCCTCTGCTAATTCATAAACAGCCTTTGGTGCACCATGAGATCTAATGATCAAATGATTGCCATCTATTCTATTATCCCTGAAATCCGTAAGTTTTTCAATGACTTTTACACCTTTTTGTTCATAATATTCCGTAACTTGTGTATTATGAATGATTGGCCCAAGTGTAAAGACCTTTTTTTCACCCTCATTGGACTCAATGAGGTCATCCAATATCTGAATAGCACGTTTAACGCCATAACAGAAGCCAGAATGTTTTGCGATTTGAATGATCATTTCGCCTCCAAATGTTACGAGTTAATAAATATTCTAAACATTAAAATTCATTATATCATTTTTCGTAATGTTTTACAAGTTTTATGGCCTATTAATAATGATTGATTTATAGATATCGTTAATAACTTCTTGAGAGAGTGCTTCAAGTTTTTCAGAATCTACCTTTTGATCATAATATTCACTAAACTCAAACGGTTTATGGAAGACCACTCTCACTTTTGAAAAGAGTTTGAATTTAGAATCAATTGTGATGGGTAAAATAGGTGTTTTTGTTCTTATAGAAAGCATTGCAAGACCCGCTTTTACAGGTAAAGGGTCATAGCCCTTATTACGTGTAGCCTCTGGAAAAAGCGCTAAGTTGTCTTTTCCCTTTAATATGGTCAGCGCCGTCTTTATGGCTTTAATGTCATTGCCATCTCGATCAACAGGAAAAACGCCAACCTTATCAATAACCCATCCTACAATCTTATACTTGAAATTTTCTTTTTTAGACATGAATCTAGCCTGTAGTGGCATGACACCACCCAATAAAAAAGGATCATGCAAACTTGAATGGTTGCCGCAAATTACATAATTTTGATTGGGATCAACATTTTCAAGACCTATAATCTCAAGTTTATAAAACAGTTTATAATAAAGATAGGCACCCTTGCTGCAAATTGCATAAAACTTATTCATAATCAACTCCTAAATTTAGTCGTAAGTCACTTACCCTGCAGTTACATCATTGATGATCTTAGTCACGACTTGATCTATGGTAAGCTTAGTCGTGTCAATTAAAACGGCATCAGGCGCCTGCTTAAGTGGTGCTGCTTCCCTTTCCTGATCAATCTTATCTCTTGCTTCAATATCCTCTATCATCTCCTGAAGCGAAACATCAAAGCCCTTTGCCTTTAAGTCAACAATTCTTCTTTTGGCACGTTCTTCAGAACTTGCAACAAGAAAATATTTAAATTTGGCATTTGGCAACACATGACTTGCGATATCTCGACCATCCATCACCACAGATTGATTGCCAGCAATTTTCTGCTGTAGGTCCACCATTTTTTCTCTGACATAGGCATCCTTTGCCACATAAGACACATTTTGAGTTACTTCCGGTGTTCTTATAGCATCTGTACAATCAACCCCATTAACCTTAATTTCATGTAAAGAAATTTCAAGCACAATTTGATCCACCAATGCCTTTAATGATGCTGAATCGTTCAAGTCCAAGGACTCTTTAAGTGCTTGAAAGGTCACCGCGCGATACATTGCGCCAGTGTCTAAATAAGTAATATTTAATTTTTGTGCTATGATTTTCGCCACTGTGCTCTTGCCAGATCCAGCTGGCCCATCAATGGCAATTTGAATTATGGACATGTAATTACCTCAATTATCCTCAATATTTATCATCTAACGCTTTTTGCCTTCACAGGTGTCATCACATCAGTTTGAATCAACTTTATCTATGTCAGCCTTAAACGAATGATATCTAATCATTTAACGTCAAAACCATGTTTTGCTGTTATCCTTCTCATCTAACCGCTTATCGCAAATTTGTAAATCTCTTTCAAAGCGGGTTGAGAACCAATGACCTATAAAAACAAATACCACCTATTCAGGTGGTATTTACTCTAAAATTATATCTTAATTCTAATCAAATATCAATTGATGAAATTATTTGATATTGTAGACGCCATAATCATCCCAGATGCGCTCAAGCTTCTCAAGATTCTTTTCCACGCCTTCTTTTCTAATACTTACACCAATGATTAATGCGTTAATTAAACTCATAGGTGCTACAAATGAATCAATAAAAGTATTCATGTTGTACTTGGCAATTAAACAGTACTTAACTTTCTCATAAAGTGGTGAATTCATTCCATCCGTTATACCAATAATCGTTGCTTGATTCTTAATGGCATAATTAACGCAATCATAAGTTCTCTTAGAATAGCGCGGAAACGATAGCACAATCATAACATCGTCTTTTGACAAATTTAAAAGTTGGTCATAGACATCTTGTGCTGATTCTTGAATGATATGAATTTCAGGCAATATGAAATTTAAATAAAATCCCAAATAGTTCGCTAACACGGATGAACTTCTAAGCCCAAGAATATAAACTTTTTTAGCATTGATAATTTCATGAATAACCTTATCAATAAGTTCATAATCAAACTGATCAATCGTCTGTCTTATATGGTCCATATCATTGATCATAATTTTAGTTAAATACTCAGCTTCTTGATGTTCCTTAGAGAGTTCAAATCGCTGTACAGTCGTTAACTTTGTCTTAATTGTTTCTTGGAGTTCCTTCTGTAACTGAGGATATCCCTCATACCCTATAGCATTGGCAAATCTTACAACAGTGGACTCACTGATGTTCACATTTTTACCAAGGGTTGATGCAGTCATGAAAGCTACCTTATCATAGTTTTCCAATATATAGTCTGCAATCTTTTTGTGACTTTTACTAAGCGTTAAATATCTTTGCCTAATGCGTCCTAATAAGTCTGAATTACTCATCAAATCACCTTTTACATTTGATTTGCCAGTTCATACCCTTTTTGTAAAGCTAACTTATTCAAGTCTTCTGTTCCTTTTGGAACCCTAGATAAAATAGCCGCTTCTAAACTTTCTTCAGTTACAATTTTTGTCAATCCAACGATTAAACCTAAAGCAACGATGTTAGCAACGATCTCTTTGCCAACAGCAGTTCTTGCTGTTTCTAAAATTGGAACGCTGATAATTCTTTTTGCCTTAAGCTCTTTTGGTAACTCAATAGAAGCATCTACAATGATTGTACCATCTTCAGAAACATCTTTGATGTACTTATCACTTGCAACTTGAGTTAAAGCCAATGACATATTTGGAATTGTAACCTTTGGAAAATCTATAACGCCGTCACTGATAATGACTTCCGCTTTACTCGCTCCGCCCCTTGCTTCAGGACCATAGCTTTGTGTTTGAATGGCATTTTTATTGTCTCTTAATGCTGCCTCTGCTAATATTATACCCGCTGTTATGAGTCCTTGTCCACCAGAACCCGATAATCTTAACTCTAATTGACTATTCATCTCACATATCTCCTTTAATTATACACTATTTTTTAAGTCTTTCGATAATACCATCGTAAAGTTCTGTGTATTCAGGTTCGACTTTGTTGACGAATTCACCCATTAAGAATTTGCCTGCCACTTTTTCTGGTGGTAACTTTTCTGCTACCTTATGGTCTACAAAACTGTCTTTAAGGAAGTTCATCATATCCACTACAGTGCCTTTTTTATTTTTTCTACCATAATAAGTTGGGCAAATTGAAATTGCTTCAACAAGAGAGAATCCCTTATGCTTTATTGCAGTTTCAATCATTTTTTGCATTTGATTTACATGATATACTGTTGTTTTTGCAGTATAAGTAGCACCTGCACCACCAGCTAATTGAGTAATGTCAAAAGGCTTGTCGATATTACCATAAGGTGCTGTTGTACCTTTATCGTTTGTTGGCGTTGTTGGTGAATATTGTCCACCAGTCATACCATAAATGTTGTTATTGAAACAAATTGTTGTGATGTTGATGTTTCTTCTAGCAGCGTGGATTAAGTGGTTACCACCAATCGCTGACAAGTCACCATCACCTGCAACAACAATCACTTCAAGCTCAGGATTTGCAAGTTTAACACCTGTTGCAAATGCAAGTGCTCTACCATGTGTTGTATGAAGTGTATTAAAGTCCATGTATCCAGGTGCTCTTGAAGAACAACCGATACCTGAAACGATACAAACTTTATCTTTGTCGAGACCTAAATTCTCGATCGCTCTTCCCATTGCTGCCATGATGATACCGTGACCACAACCTGGACACCAAATGTGCGGGAATTTATCAACTCTAAAGTAATTCTCTACTAATGGGCTATTCATTATAATACCTCCCTAAAAGATAGGATTAATTCTTCTGGCGTAATAATTTCACCGTTTGCTTTTCCAAAGAAGCTTACAGGACATTTACCTTCAACTGCTCTGTCCACTTCAAGCTTTAATTGACCAAAGTTAAGTTCTGCAACGAGAATGTTCTTAACTTTTGCACCAATCTCTTTAATTCTTGCATCTGGGAAAGGCCAAACAGTAATTGGTCTAAATAAACCAACTTTAACGCCTTCGTTACGAAGTTGTTTAACAGCAGCTTTTGCAGTTCTAGCAGTACCACCGTATGCGAAAATAACATACTCAGCATCTTCCATAAACATTTCTTCGTAATCGATGATGTCATCAAGGTTGTTATCAATTTTAGCCATTAATCTTTTGATTAAAACATCTGCATTAGCAGTGCTGTTGCTTGGGAAGCCTGTTTCATCATGCATAAGTCCAGTGACATGATATCTAAAGCCATCACCAAAAGCAGCCATTTTAGGTACAAGATCGCCTTCTTCTACTTTGTAAGCTTTATAGTCCGATCCTGCTTCAGGTTTTACTCTATCATAAACTTCAACTTCAGATTGCTCTGGAATCTCGATTTTTTCTCTCATATGACCTGTAATTTCATCCGTTAACAAAATAACAGGTGTTCTGTATTTTTCAGCTAAATTAAAAGCTCTAATTGTAAGGTCAAAAGTTTCTTTTACTGAATCTGGCGTTAAACAAATAACTGGGTGATCTCCATGAGTACCCCATTTTGCTTGCATAACATCACCTTGTCCAGGAGAAGTAGGAAGACCAGTTGACGGACCACCCCTTTGAACGTTAACGATAACTAATGGGATTTCAGCAAGTGCTGCGTATCCAATGTTCTCTTGTTTTAAAGAAAATCCAGGACCAGATGTTGCAGTCATGGTTTTAACACCTGTTAAAGATGCACCGATTGCAGCAGCAATACCTGCAATTTCATCTTCCATTTGAATAAATTTACCACCAATTCTTGGTAATCTTTCTGCTGATAATTCTGCAATTTCAGTTGATGGAGTGATTGGGTATCCTGAATAAAATTTCATGCCAGCCATTAATGCGCCTTCAACACATGCTTCATTTCCTTGAAGAAATTTCACTTTTTTAGCCATTATTCCTTACCTCCTAAAAAAATTGCAAAATCAGGACATCTCATTTCACACATCCTACACTTTATACAATTCTCACGATCTAACATCGTCACTTTACCATTTTCATTGAATCCTAATACTTTTTTAGGACAAAAGGCGATACAAATACCGCAGCCTTTACACCAAGCTTCATTGATTTTAATTTCAAAATTTTCTTTATTGTCAGCCATTGGAAAACCTCCTTTTACTCTCATACTAATCATATCACAGTTATCTTGTTTTGCAAGAGTAATTTCATTTTTTTGTTCAGTTTTTTGAAATATGCAATTCAAATTTCATTTTGTATAATTGACTATTCGTATTTTCGTATACAACCATATTGTATGCAAGATTAAAAGTATCAAAAACAAGTATGGAGCAGGATTTCAAAGAAATCCCACTCCAATAAATTGACATTCAGAAAAGTTTTAACTTTTTAAGAATATTTTATACACAACCCCACTTACTTTTTATACCATGTAAACCACTTCATGGTTTTTATAGTTTTTATTTTTTTTCAACAATCCACATTACAGGTGGTGTGTTTTTCTGATTGACAAATTCAAGCTTGCAAACATCGTAGAGAGACTGAGGGAGCTCAGATAAAAAAAGCTCCAATTGAACAGCTTCTTCCTTGCCTGCTTCATGACCTCTATAAGACAAGATCGCAACTAATCCACCAGATTTAAGGTGTTCAAACGCTGAACTCAAACTAGACAACGTCGTACCCACAGTTGTGGTTATCCCCTTATCTCCTTTTGGCAAGTAACCAAGATTATAAACCACAAAATCAACGCGCTCGTCAGCCTCTAAAAAGTCAAATTGTTCATGGGAACAATGCTTTAAAATCAGGTGTTCACCTTCTAGATAACCATTTTGGGCCATCAGCATACGGGTTGCCTCTATGGCCTCAAGTTGTACATCCACAGCATAAAGCCTTCCTGAATTAGACAAACAATTCATCAAAAAAAGTGTGTCGTTACCATTGCCACAAGTTGCATCTACCAAAGTCATATGAGGTTTGATAAAATCCCTTGCGATCACCTTATAGGCATTGACAACATTTCCGAGATACTTCATGCGTTGCCTCTTGAGCTCTTGCAAGGTTTATTGAAAAAATCAGGCAATTCTGCTTTAAAAACGAGTTTTTCGCCCATGGTCATCGCCACTTCTAATCCCTCTGCAATAAAAAAGCCATTTGTTTCTTCACTTGATTTGACATACACTTGACAAACTTTTTTGTGGTCTAAGTGATTGAGTAGCGCCCTAAAGAGGCCATCACCCAGTTTAAAACCACGGTCTTCGTTACGAACGAAAATATATCGCATTTCCGCCTTGTCTACCTCTGTCATTTCATATCCTGCAATGCCACAAATGCGATTGCCATCCTCTACAACAAAGCAATGATCAGCGGAAAGCTTTATGCCTTCAAATGTCATTTGAGTTTCTTTAAGCATCTGATCAACTGCTCTAACATCATTACACTTCATCATTCTGATCTGAATCATCATTGACCTCCTCAAGTACCTCTGATTGACTCTGGAACGCATTAAATGCATCAAAGTCGTGAATCGGTGGTAATTCTTTCAAAGTTTTATAACCAAAGCTCTTGAGAAAGACATCTGTAGTCCCATAAATCTGAGGTCTACCAATCTTCTCAAGCTTACCTGTAACTTCGACTAACTGTCTTTCAATTAAATGCTGGAGTGGTCCATCTGAGTTTACCCCTCTAATTTGCTCAATATCAAGCTTTGTAATTGGCTGTTTATAGGCGATAATTGCGAGCACTTCAAGCGCTGAATTCGATAACCCCTTGCTTTTCGAAGTTTGACAAAGGCTCTCAATATAAGGATAATTCTCTTTTAAGGTACAAAATTGATAATGACTGTTGGTTTCAAGAATCTGAATCCCCCTACCTTCTGTCTCATATAGGCGCATAAGGTCTTCAAGGAGTTTTCTTGTGACGTTTATTTTTAAATCGAGTTGCTTTGCGATTTTAGTGATACTCAGAGGTTCGCCCCAAACAAAGAGCATGGATTCAATCGCGGATTGATATTTTTTATAATCTTCAATGATCTGATTACTCATTTAGAAATGATCCTTTCTGAAATTGGATTTATTTTAGACAACTTATTTTCAGACATTATAATGCCTACATTAGATGCCTAGACTAGATGTCTACATTATCTGGTCATGATCATCCTGAACGATCTCTTGTTCAATGTAATCTCTTTTAGAAATTTTAATCTCCTGAAATAAACCATCTTGTTCTATTGTAATTTCCTTTAGTTTTAAAAGCTCTAACAAGGCCAAAAAGGTCACGACGATCTCTTCCTTAATGATCTCCTCACCAAAGAGTTCCGAAAACAAAAAATTATCACTGGTCTTTAGGCGTTTCCGAATGCCCTTTAGCTTTTCCTCTACAGTAAAAAAGTCACGCTTGATCCCCTTAAAGAAGCCTTTTCGATGTTCGTCAAACCTATCAATCTTGGCCATTA
>NZ_JBVBZF010000030.1:0-20505 GCF_057447755.1 Fusibacter sp.
AAATCTCTTCTAAGTGGATTGATTGCAATGCCTCTTTCTGTAACAAGTACATCCACTGTGCTACCAGGTGTTATGATACTGGTTACTTTTTCAATCACAGTGGCTAAACGCCCTCTGTAAAGGGGTGCTACAATAATGGTATTCTTTGCAGATGCTGCAGTGTCACAGTGACCACCCGATGCCCCCATGATAACCCCATCTGAGCCTGTCATAACATTTACATTAAAGTCTTTGTCTATCTCAAGCGCACTTAAAATTACAAAATCAAGACCTGATGCAATACAGCCTAAGTTTGAAGGATTTGCATATTCCGATGCACTAATTTCATGATGATTGGCATTTCTTGCAATGGAAGCCGCTGCCACTAAATCAAAGCTCTGTACATCAAACAAATGTCTTACATAGCCCTCTTCAAGCAAGTCCACCATAGGCTGAGTGATCCCACCGAGTGCAAAACCCGCTTTGATATCATCCTTGATCATTGCCTCTCTCAAATAGCGCGTTACTGCAAGTGACGCACCACCAGATCCTGTCTGGAATGAGAACCCCTCTTTGTATTCAGGTAAAGCTGTTATGACCCTTGAAGCATATTCAGCGATTTTAAGTTCCTTTGGGTTCTTGGTATATCGTGTTGCACCAGAAGCAATGCCCGAAGGATCACCAATCTCATCCATTTTAACGATGAAATCTACTTGTTGTTGTTTGATGCTGGCTGGCATATTTGGATATTCACAAAGATCATCTGTCATTAAAATAACCGTATCTGCATACTCTGCATCCACCATGGCATATCCTAAGGACCCACAAGTTGTATTTGCACCGTTTCCGCTAGCATTGCCCATCACATCACATCTTGGGACTGCTAAGAATGCCACATCAATCTTGACTTCACCAGCTTCAATTGCACGAGCTCTGCCGCCATGACTCCTGATAATAATGGGTTTTTCCATTTGACCTTCAGAAATAAATTCGGCTAGTTTTCCACGCATTCCACTTGTGTGAATCTCCTTAACCACACCTGACTTTATGAGCTCAATTAATGGCTCGTGTACTTTTCCAAGAGAACTTGGGATAATGGTCAAATCCTTTATGTCAAGAGCAGCAATATGTTTAAGCACGAGATTCGTCGTGTAATCGCCTTCTCTAAAATGATGGTGAAAAGAGATTGTCATACCACTTTTAAGACCAGATTTTCTAATGGCTTCTTCAAGTGATGGCACTAACTTCGATTTATGATCATATTGCTTAATTTGCTTTCCATGTTTTCTCATTTCCTTCATCTATCGTCTCCTACTCACTTGCTTTTGAAAGGTCTAGTATTCTTAGTGCTCTCTCTACAATTGGTTTATCAATCATTTTGCCTTTTAGAGAAATGACACCTAATCCTTTTGCCTCTGCTTCCTCAATTGCTTTAACGACATCCTTTGCATGTGCCACTTCTTGATCAGTAGGCTTGAAAAGTTGATGAACTACTGGAATTTGTCTTGGATTAATAACAGATTTGCCATCAAAACCAAGTTGCTTAATCAATTCAACTTCCTCTGCAAAACCCTCCATATTGTCCACATCCGAATAGACAGTATCCAGTGCGGCAATTCCAGCTGATCTTGCTGCATTGAGGAGTTGAGATCTCGCATATAGAAGTTCAATACCACCAGGTGAGCGTTTGGTCTTAAGATTCGTTACATAATCTTCAGCACCAAGTGCAATCCCGATTAATCGGTCTGAAGCATGTGCGATTTCATAGGCGTTCATAATGCCAAGTGCACTTTCAACTGCCGCCATCATTCTGACGCTGCCAATCGGTCTGCCGTATTTAGCTTCAGCCTTTTCTATAAGGGCTTCTACCTGATGGATGTCATTAGCCGTTTCTGTCTTAGGTAAGCGAACGACATGAATACCGCCAGCCACAACGGCTTCTATATCCTTTTCCCCATATGGTGTGTCAAGACCATTGATTCGACAAACAAGCTCTGTATCGCCAAAATCAACATTTTGGAGGGCTCTATAAACCAGCATTCTCGCTGTATCTTTCTCTTTTAATGAAATGGCATCCTCAAGGTCAAACATAATGGAGTCTGCACCATAGATCACTGCATCTGCAAGCATTCCGGGATTACTACCCGGAACATACAACATTGTTCTTCTGAGTCTACTCATGATGTACCACACTCCATTCTAAAGAATGCTCTTGGTCAAGCGCTCTCAATATGGCACTTTCAACACGCGCTTTAATCGTGCAGTCTAGTGCACCCCTATCCACTGCATTTACAACGACACCTTCTAGCTCATATTTATCAATCAGCTCTATGATTAATGCCTTGATATGAGCGCCATATTGTTTTTCAACAACACTTTTCAAGTGTACTTCGTTTTGACCCAGTGGGTTATTTTCAAGCCTAATATTAATATCGCAAGAGTCCATCGTTCCTGCAGAGGCTTCTTTCACTAACTTCATTTTGACCTCCTAGTGTCTTGATGTTGATCCTTTTATTTTTTCAATGATTTGCTTACCCTGTGCTGTCTTAAAGTAGTTGTAAGTGGTGGCTGGCACCAGTTTTTTAACTTCCTTCATTTTGTTCTTAGCCAGTAAGGCTCTAACTCTCGATGCGCTTATGGCATCATCCTCTAATGTCTTTCTCGGTATTTCTATAATTTCAACGCCATAGGAAGGCAGTATTCGTTTCATCTGGGCATTATACATGGATGTTGTTTCACAATAAGGTTCTGTGCCCACAAATCGCTTGGTAATGTTAAGTGTTTTTGCAAAATAATGACCAAATATTTTAAGGTCCAATTCTGTCTGGATCATAGTCGCTTGTTCTGGACGTTTTAGAAAATAAGTTGGAAATGTCGCATCTGAGATGATGTAGTCGCTTCCCTTAATCACATAGACATTGTCAAGGTGCGATGTACCCGCTACAATCAGCTTGTAGCGGTCATCACTGGGAAATGTTGTGTGTGTGGAATCAACTACGAATATATATAAAAATTCGCAATTTGAAGCTGCATATTCAACAAGGTACTGATGACCTAAGGTAAAAGGATTGCCATTCATGACAATTGCACCTGTGACGTCATGATTGGTCTTAAAGGATTTCAAATACTGGGCAAAGTTTTTGACGCCATTAGGTTTACGCTCAAGCAGCACCACATTTGGTTCTACACGTTCAATTTCATAGAAACCCAAATACTCAAATGACTTTGCACTTTCACACTTGGTGTAGACAAATATATTGGTGTGTCCACTATCATATAAAAATCGCATAATCTCATCCATGAGTTCACCCAGTATATTGGTGCCTTTTTCGCTTGGGCTTATGGCAACACTTCTGATGGTGTTACTAAGTGTTGAAGCCGTTCCAAGGAGTTTTTCTTCCTTGAAGATCCCAAAGGTATGATCCACCTCTGAATCCAGCGTAATCTCATTTAATTCAATCAACGTCAGCACATCCTTCCAGCAATCATCGCCCTGATGGATGTCCTTGACATATGTCGTTTCAATCATAAATGCCTCTCTTAAGTCTAAAAGTCATTTTTAACAACAAAAAAAGGCCGGTATATAAAATCACTTGATTTTACATACTGACCTTCATAGTTTTAACTAATCCTTGCCTGTACTATTCACTTATAAACAAAATTGATTCGAAACACGTCCCATAAAAAATGTCTGCCCCGCATCATTTTCTATTCGAACTCATGACTATTGTAAAATATTCTTTAACAGATTGCAATATTTTTTTTATAGAGGTCCACAAAATTTATCGGCAAGTAGTTTAAAAAAGACTGAAACTGCCAGTAAATCAGCACTTCCTCCATGACTAATATTTTTTTCAATACACCATATATCGTAAGCCTTAATAGCCTCTTGACCTTCCAGATTGTAAATACCGCCCAGTTCTAATACCCTACGAGCCTTTGCCTTACTGAGCAAAAGGGTTTCATAATCATGTCTGCCAATTACATTAGAATCCTCTAATTGGCTCATTAAAACCAGAAGTGCTTGAACCATGGCATCATTTAGGGAGTGTCCTTCAGAGAGTGCTTTTTCAAGTACAGGTAACCCCCAAATACGTGCACTGGCGTAACCTGTGGCAGCTTCACCCCTTGCTCCAGTTAATCCAAGGGCCTTGTACTGTGTTTCACCATATGTTTTAGCATTTTCAACATCCCTTAGCTGGTCTATGATTACTGGTCTTGTATAATCGCTAACACGATTGGCAATTGTCTCAATATACGTCGAGCGGTCCAGTCTCGCATCTCCAAAGGCACACCAATACTCCGTGGCTGCGCTGGTAATGAGTCCCAATGCGTATATTGCCCCCTTATGGGTGTTGACATCTTGAGTCTCTTTAAACATTTTTGCCTCTGCTTTCATGCCGATTTTCTGAAGCGACTTGAAAAACATTTCCGGTTCAACATAAGGTCCTTTTCTAGTGGTCGATTCATAAACCGAGACAACACATTTCACAATTTCTGAAAAATAGGTTCCCAAGCTGATACTACTGTCAATGAATGTATAAAAATCCATGTCCTTGTGGGCACCCTCATTAAATCGATCCACGAGGCCTGGTTTAGGTGAAGCAGAAACTTCATATAGTAAAGCCTTTACTGCAAGCTCTGCAATAATTGTCGTAATAGCTGTGTTCATATTTACCTCAATTTCGCTTAACATAAATTTTACTTGTTATTATACGCTATTTTTTTTACTTTGGCTTGTATTTATAAGGACTTTTAGATAAAATATACATGATTGCTCTTTAATGTAGAGTGACAAAGGCAAAACTGGCGAAAGCCAGCGACGCAAAGTCATGGGTCTAAAATCCACAAGATTATGATTGCCAGACTACCAACCCATATTAACGGAGGCAAACGACTATGAATCGAGAAAATTGTGAAAAAGTAATTCAAATCATCAATGATACAAACACCATGAAATCAACTCAAATGAATGGAAATGTCCTCGTCAATCTATTTGACAGTGCAAAAGCCGGTAACGAAATGGCCTTTATCTTCTTAGCCGAATGGTTTTTCAAACATTCGGGCCATAGAAAACCGTCATCACCATTTGAATCCGCGCTTTACGAGACGCTAAAACCTTATTTTGAAATCTAAATTTCAAACAAGACTTGTTCATTGCTTGGCTGATGCCATTCTTCGAACAAGTCTTTTTTTGTGATTATGGTTAAATGCCTTAAGATTTGACAGCCCCTTCTACTGATATCATTTAAATATCCATTTTACTTATAAATTCGACCATGCCATTCAGAAATATACTTTCCAATAGACCGATTCATCTCTTTAAAGAAGTCTGCATCCTTTTTCCTCATGTAAAACTTGTAGGCAAAATCCTCTGTACTTTCGTCTTTGTCCTTAAACATATTTTGAACAAAAGCATTGTCAATTTCAGGGTAGGTTTCCTCAAAAACAGTGAACTCATTATCAAATCGCGGCCTCAAAACCGGCTTTTGATCAAAATTTCCAAAGACGACCAAAAGGGCTGGCATGGTGAATTCTGGTAAATTGAACATCTTTTTATGCATTTCATAATGCTCCATGATATCACCAATATAACAAGTGCCAATTCCCATACTTTCAGCTGCAATAACCGCATTTTGAGCTGCAATCGTGGCATCCTGCATGGCTAAAACAAAATCACTGATTGAAGGCCCTGAAAAACCCTTAACGCGCTCAGGCAAGCCACTCATCTCAAAATATTTTTGCCATTTATGATGATCCAACACAAAGAGCAAGGCCAATGATGCATCTGCTATAAAGGGCTGATGATCACAGCTTTCAGACAAGGTCTTCAAGGTCTCCTTTGAACGAATCTTCACGATGCTATAAAGCATCATATTGCCTGCAGTAGCACCTCTTTTGGCAGCCTCAACAATTAGATTTGCTGAAGCATCCGATATTTCTGTATTATTGAATTTACGTATTGATGTGTGATTCATCAAGACATCCAGTGTTTGATTATTCGTGGTCTTTGCCTTCATTTTGCTACCCCCTCGTGGTCTTAAGATCAATTTGTTTTGAAAAAGAGCTCCCTACTGACCTAGATCAAACGGGCCCTATTATAATAGTATCATTCTCATCTTAAATTGAAAAGAGCCGACCCGTTTACAACAGATCGACCCCTTTGGATTAGGACCACTTATCAAAGTGGTTTTTGTATTTTCAAGTTAGGCTTAAAGTTTCGATAAATAAGCCTCAACTGCCTCAGCTGTATCCATTTCTAAGACGCGTTCAACCACAGCTGTCATCTCTTTTTGACTAAGCGATTTCAACCGCCATTTAATTTCTGCAATTTTGCTTTGAGACATGCTGAGTTCATCTATCCCACAGCCTAAGAAGAATGGTAACAAGAGCGGATCTGCAGCCGATTCTCCACAAATACCAACCCATATTCCAGCCTCTTTTGCAGACTTAGCAACATTGTGAATCAAGCTTAGTAGCCCTGGATGATACCAAGTATAAAGATGTGAAAGCTTCTCGTTCATGCGGTCTACAGCCACAGTATATTGTAACAAATCATTAGTGCCAATACTGAAGAAGTCTACGTGTTTGGCAAACTGTTTAGCACGTACAGCCACTGCCGGAATTTCAACCATAATACCGATTTCTACTGCTCGATATGGCGTTCCCTCAGCTTCAAGCTCACATCTGATATCCGCCATGATTTTTTTAATCTTCTGAATTTCTTCAACAGAGGATATCATTGGAAACATGATTTTTAGGTTACCGTAAATACTCGCCATAAGCAAAGCTTTTAGTTGAACCTTGAAGAGGTCCAAGCGGTCAAGTGAAATTCTAATAGCACGGTATCCCAAAAATGGATTCATTTCCTTGTCCATGTTGAGATAATCGATTTGCTTATCACCACCGATATCGAATGTTCTAATGACCATAGGCTTACTGCCAAAAGCAGTCAGGACCTTCTTATATGCTTCAAACTGCTCTTCAAGTGTTGGTGGCGAAGTTCTGTTCATGTAGAGAAACTCAGTCCTAAACAAGCCTACGCCATCTGCACCAGCCTCTAAAACTGCTTCAAGACCTTCAGTAGCAGCAATATTTGCTGCAATTTCCATCTCAAAACCATCCGAGGATTTGGCAGTATCCATCTTACCAACTTCATAGCGGCTAATCTCCTGTTCAAAACTGACTTTTGCATCAGCATAATAAGAGGTATCTGCATCACTTGGCTCTAAAATCAACAATCCATTCAATGCATCCAATATCACAGCTGTCCCATCTGGATAATGATTTGGAATTTCAATTTTAGAAAGTGCAGGGATATTAAGACTCTTGGCAATAATGGCTGAATGCGAAGTCTCCCCACCCTTTACTGTAATAATCCCGGCAATCTGTTTAGGATCAAGCATGGCTGTATCAGAAGGTTCTAAATCCTCACAGCATAAAATTGTGTTCATTGGTAGAGCCCAGTTATCAACGATTCCAAGGGCGTTTTTAATAACCCGATTGCTTATGTCGGTAATATCGGCTGCACGTTCTCTCATGTAGGCATTGTCCATGGCTGAAAAAATAGCCACCAGAGATTGTCTTGTGCATTCCACGGCATATGGAACACAGGCTGCCTCATCACGAATCACTGCTTCGATAGGCTCAATGAACTCTGGGTCTTCAAGCATCATTGCATGTGCTAAGAAGATTTTACTCTCATGCTCGCCAATGGAAAGTCTGGTCTTTTCAGCCAGTTGCTCCAATTGACTTTTAGAAAGCGCAACAGCATCATGAAATGCTTTAATGGTTTCATCTGTGTTTTCTACCTTCACAAAGGCGGTGTCGATTACCTTTTTACTTAATCTAAAAACATTGCCAAAGGCGATGCCTCTAGAAGTTGAAATGCCTTTTAACTTCATCTTGCCCTCTATTCATCAAAATTGTTATCAACGAGTGTTTGAATTGCTTTAATTGCTTCGACTTCATCCGCACCATCTGCTTCAATTCTAATGGCATCGCCTTTAGAAGCAGCCATTTTTAATATACCAAGCATGCTCTTGCCATTGTATTTTTGATCTCCTTTATAGAGGTTTACCGAACATTGAAATCTGTTGCATACTTGAATAAATAAACCTGCCGGTCTTGCATGTAATCCATGTTCATTTTTTAAAGTAAACTCAAACTGCTTCATTATTTTTACCTCACTTTTATATTTTATAGTTTAATGCGCCTTGCCAACTTAAATTAACCCATCTAAATAAAACGTGTTTGATTCAATTCGTATTCTTACAATACGTCAAAATATTTGAGTAGATATTGCTCTGCTTCAGTATTCCAAAGACCATTGTGTTTTTCAACGAGCTCGTGAAGCGTTTTAAAGAGTGGTGCATCCTTACCAAGTATTTCAAAATCTTCGATTGCAGTAAGTGGTAAATCAATATGGTTATAGATTAACTTCTTACCTCCCGGAATATTTGGTAAGTTCATAATTGCGTCAATCGTCGCATTTAAGCCACCAATATGCGTTAACATTACGGATGGATTTATCGACCCGTCTGCTGACATATCAAGCGCTTCAATTAAATCGTTTGTATTACCCCCAGTTGACCCCATAATATGGGTGTTACTGTAGTGTACGTTATAAAGGTTAAGTGGTGCTGTAAAGGCTTTATCTGTAGGACCTGCAAAGAAGTTCATACAGCCATCATGGGCCAATAATTTATCGCCTTGCTCAACCAATTGAACGATTGGTGCATATACAAAGACATCGTCGTAGCCGTGACCCTCTGTAAGGTTCATTAAATGCGCAATTGGATCTTCATAATTGCCAGTGTTGACATAGATAAGTTCAACACCTTTGGCCTTAGCGCTTTCAGGTGAAATAAACTTCGCTGCACGGTCAAGACGGTCTTGGCTGATATCTGTAACCACAATTTTTGATGGTTTTGCCTCAATTGCCATGGCATATTCGATAGCCCCTAGACCCATTGGTCCTGCTCCACCAAGTACAATGAGATTGCCCTGTGGTTTTGTACCCATAATATGTTGGTACTCATTTGGAACCGTGTGATAACTCGCATGGAAACCGCCAATGATACACGACATTGGTTCACCAAGTGATGCATTAAAGAAACTATCTCCCTCATAAACAAGTAAACAACCAAGTTCCATAACTTCAGGCGGAATGACATTATAGGTTGCGTTGCCACCAAAATATTCGTATGAATAGCCTGGTGCATAAGGACTTCCTTTATAATTTAAAGCTGGCTGAAGCGAAAATTTTTGTCCCGGTTTGAACTGGCCTTCATACTTCTTTCCTACTTTTTCAATTATGCCTGCCATTTCATGTCCGACGATTACTGGATGCTCATGAACGTCATCAGGGACACGTTTGTGGTTTTTACCTTGCTTTACGGCTTTATAGGTTGACATACAAACACTGTCAGAAATTACTTTAACCAAAATCTCATCATCTTTAATTTCAGGTAAATCAAATGTCTCAAGTCTTAAATCATCTAAGCCATACATTCTAACTGCTCTTGTTTTCATTATTTACTCCTTACTGGAATTAATTCTTCTATGAACTTATCCGTCTTAATTTTTATAATGCGATTAACTGGACCTCTTTCATCTGTTCAAAGACCCATTCTTTGTCCATGGGTTTGGTACCGATTGTGATGACAGCCCCAGCACTTGTGGCAACGGCTAACTTCAAGCACTCTTCAAGAGCCATTGATTTCTCAATACCATAAGCCACTGCACCGACGAAGGCATCGCCCGCACCAACACTGCTATGTGCTTTGATTTTAAGTGGGTTTAAATAATAATTTTGTTTTGAATCGGCATAGAATGCCCCTTCACTTCCCAGTGAAATGAACACTTTACCAATACCCAAATCTATAAAGTGATGTGCTGCAACAACAAGCGCTTCCTTAGTATCGAGTGTTCTCCCAAAGTAAAGCTCAAGTTCGTGGCGATTGGGCTTAATAATATCAGGTTTGCCTAAAAGTGCCTGCTTAAACAATTCACCTTCTGCATCTAAAAACGTCATTAAACCCTGTGCTTTTAACTTTTCAATCATGATTTTATAAACATCTCTTGGTAAACTGCTAGGTGCACTTCCGGACAAGATAACCATGTCACCCTCTGTCGCATGTCCTGCAATTTTATCAAGGAGTTTGTCAATTTCAGTCATGGTCACATCTGGGCCTGGCTCATTAATCTCTGTCGTTTCACCTGATTTACGATCGAAGACCTTTAGATTGGTTCTTGTACGACCATCTATTTGTACAAAATCATGTTCAATGGTCATATCATTAAGTGCCTTTTCAATATAAGTACTTGCTAATAAACCCGTGGCGATACTTGTACCACCTAATGACTGGACAACCTTTGAAACGTTTATGCCCTTTCCACCCGGATCTTGATGGGAAACGATAACCTTGTTGAGGCCACCCTCTTTAAAGCCTTCAATTTCTATGGTCTTATCAATAGCTGGATTCAGCGTTACTGTAATAATCATTAAAAATGCATCTCCTCACTTGAGAATAATTGATAAATATATTCAGGATCCGCTGTTGCCAACATCTTGCTTAAGATTTCTTCCTCTTCGATTGCTTCTGCGATATTTGCGAGCAATTGAATATGCTCATTGCCTTTACCTGCAATACCAATTACGAGTTTGGCCAATTTATTTTCACCGAAGTCAATTCCATTTGGATACTGGATAACAACGATTCCAGATGCAAGAATAAGATCTTTTACATTGTTCTCACCATGTGGTATTGCAACCCCATTGCCTATATAAGTTGAAAACTTCTCTTCTCTTGCTTTCATGCCTTGAATATAGCCCTCACCAACATAGCCACTCTCAAATAGAAGTTTACCAGCTCTTTCAATAGCTTCTTCTTTTGATACTGAGGGTTGATTCAACACGATATTGCTCTTCATAAGTATTTCTGTTGGTTGTTTATTTTCCATTTTATCCTCCACAATCATACACTTTTCAATGATTTCTTCTAATATTAGTTCGTACTGGCGCTTGTCTAAAAAGTCTCTAATGCCCACATGGAGCGCAAAAGGTGCTTTTTTTCGAGCTCTTCCAATCAAATCAATAAACGTTATAACAAGATCTGCATCACTTGGAATTTCGTCAATCGATATATTTTCCACTGGAACTTGGATATTTTTTTGATTTAATAACTTGGTTAATATTGATGACCCCATGGCACTTGACCCCATGCCTGCATCACACGCAAAGTGAATTTTTGAAATTTTATAATCCCCTTTGTAGTCCTTAAAAAGGGACTGCGCTTCCTTATCTTCTAGTGCTTCTTCCCAATTAACCTTTCGCTTCAAGATTAATCGACTGATAAAGAATGAGACAAATGCTGATAAGATAACACCTAAAGAAACTGAAAGAATGCTATTTTTAGGTGAAAGCGCAAGAATTGCGAAGATACTGCCTGGCGAAGGTGTTGCCACTAAGCCTGCACCTAGAATCTCAAATATAAAAATACCGGACATCCCCCCCACAATCACAGCGCCAAATAAGGCTGGACTCAACATGATATATGGGAAGTAAATTTCATGGATACCACCCAGAAAGTGGATAATAATCGCACCAGGGGCAGTTTGCTTTATTTGTCCTTTTCCATAAATCCAATAGGCCATTAAAACGCCAAGACCCGGACCTGGATTTGCTTCCAATAGAAAGAAAATTGACTTACCTGTTTCAAGTGATTCTTGAATACCAAGCGGTCCCAAGACACCATGATTAATTGCGTTGTTTAGAAACATAACCTTGGCAGGCTCAATGAAAATTGCCGCTAAAAAAAGCAAATCATGTTTGACGACAACATCAACACCACTTTCCAAGAGTTTTGCCATGCCTGCAATGGCAGGTCCTGCCGCTCTATAAGAAAAAATAACCAAAAATGTGCCAATTATACCCGCTGAAAAATTAGCGGTAAGCATTTCAAAACCTGTTGGCACTTTTTCCTTGATAAACAAATCTACTTTTTTAATGATATATGCGCCTAAGGGGCCCATAATCATGGCACCAATGAACATTGGTATATCAGATCCGACGATAAGTCCCATGGTTCCGATGACACCAACCACACCGCCTCTTGTCCCTGCAACCGTTCTACCACCTGAATAGGCTATGAGTATCGGGAGCAAGTAAATGATCATTGGACTAATGAGTTCATTTAATGAAGCATTTGGAAACCAGCCATTGGGATTAAATAGCGTCGTTATAATGCCCCAAGTGATAAAAGCACCGATATTAGGCATGACCATCCTACTTAAGAATCGACCTACTTCCTGAACCTTTATCGCCATCATACTATTACTGGTACTAGAGGTCATAAGCGACACCTCCCTGTAATTGACGACTAAGCCATTTATGAAGAATGCGCTTAAGTTTTAACTCTAACAATTCTGTAGTGCCCACTTTAAGTGCACTTAAAAATGATTCATCTTCAATGAGTGCCTTGCTGATTTGACTCATTAACTCCAATTGAATTTTAGTGGCATCAATTGGCATGCACATGACCACTGCTAGTTGTATTATTTCATTTTGGTTGGCTTTAATAGGTTCAGCAAATCGCCAAATAGAGAATTTAAGATAATCCACTGCTTCTGTTTTAGTGTGAATGAGAATCACGCCTTCACCATGAATTACAGTGCTACCAAGCTTTTCTCTTTCGACAAGCTGTCTATATAAACCTTTTTTGTGTTTGGCATCCTTAGCCATGGCTTCAGCAATTTTCTTTATCAAGTCGTTGATGCTCTTCACTTTAATGTCTGTTTCAAGCGCAAAGCTCTTTTCAATATTGAGTATAGCCTCTGTCATGCCATGAAGGTTTTTTATCTTATCCGACTGAATTTTAACAGGTGTTTCACTAAAGGGTTTCACATGGCTTTTCAAAATACCGATGACTTGATTGATCTTATCAACATCCTCATCTAAAAGTAAGGGATTTACCTTTATGCAAGGATAATTGGATTGGTCTATGGTGATGGTGGATATCAGCAAGTCTAAATCCATGGATTCCAATCTGCCAAGCAAAACATCTTCTTTTGAAAACTGGCCTACTAAGTCTAGTGTCGTAAAAAGTTTTGAAACTCTAGAATATAGCAGACTTGATGTTCCAATACCGCTGGAACATACAATACCCGTTCTCAATTTCTTATCATTGTGTTGAAGCTTTCTATATCTTTCTATGGCAGCGCCAAAATGCATTGCCAAGTAGCCAATTTCCTCATCTGGAACGACAACTTCATATTGGTCCTTTATCATTGTTGCCGTTTTTTCAGACATTATATAAATTTCAGGATACATCTCTTTAATCTTACTGAGTAGTGGGTTGCGAATATCCAGATTTAATTTCATTCTTGTTATGGCTGGTTTCAAGTGGCTCACAAGACCAATTAAGAGCTTTTCATCATCACTGAAATCATAACCACTTAAAGATTTAAAGCTATTAATCATCTGAGAAGCCAACCGTGTAATCTCAAAGTTTGTTAGTATGAGGTCATTTTGATCCACAATTGCACCCGTTTTAAGTTTTGACCCCTTTAAATGCATGGTAATGTAACCAAGCTCATCTTCAGGGAATTTAATTGAAAACGTCTCCTCAACACGATTTCCAATTGTCCGTGCGATTTCAAACTGTGCATCCTTCTTGAGGCCATTCAGGATCTCAGAATTCATGAAGATACCCTCTCCCCTTTGAATTCTTTGGATGGCTATAGACAAGTGAATCATTAAGCCCACATATGAACCATCTGTCAATCGACTTGCAAGATAGTGTTCATATGTCTTTAAAAGCTTACTCACCTCAATTAAAATTTCTTTATCAATAACGGTTTCTACCAAATCCGTTTGCACTTCACTGTTGTCAAGTAAGGTGATTAAGTCTTGATGTTCATAATTTTGATAGAGAAAATCCACAATCGCCTTCCTAAATTGACTTTCCTTGCCTTCTAGGTAAACGCCAAATCCAGGTTTGCGAATTAATTCGATACCTCTACTTTCAAACCAAGGTTCTATCTTATCCATATCATAAGATATAGTTGCCTCCGATACCCCAAGTTGTGTTGCAAAATAATAAAACTTCCTCGGTTCTCGGCTCTTTAAGAGCTCAATTATGAGGATATTATGACGTGCCTCTTGAGTAAAATGATCATCTTCTGTTTGGTTTAATAGCGCTTTAAACTTTAATTTCTGCGCTTCTGTCGCTTCAAGCTTGACACCAAGACGGGTTTTTTTATGAAGAATCATACCAAGTTCATTGGTTAGCCGCTCAACATCCTCCATTTCTCTGAAAATCGTCCTCTTGCTAATATTCAATTGGTCAGCGATTTCAGATACCGCCATATAATCGGTCTGATGACTTAATATGTCAACAATTTCCACAACTCTTCTAGAATAATTCAATTTTCTCCTCCAACCTAATTTAATAGAGACAATTTTTATTAATCGAATTTTCAGACTGCTTCTCTTAATTCTATTATACTCTTAAACGTTGAAGTTTTATCATCAAACTTACTCTATGTTGACAGCATTCATTAGTGCCACTCTTGAATAATAGCTTAAATGCAGAAACAGTGAAGTTTCCTTCACTGTTTCGACTTATGCTATCTTTATATATTGAATTGAATATAGGATTTTATTTATGATTATTTTTTAAGTCTTTCTACAAGTTCATCGTAAATTGGGTTTCCAACAAATTGATCAATTGTAATCAATTCAGCTTTTGCACATTTTGCTGCTGCTCTTTCGCCTAAGCTCTCATGAGTAATTACAATATCAGCATCTGCAGGAATGTCTTCGATTGAAGTGTTGATAACTTCAATATCAAGACCTGCTTTTGCGACTTTCTTTCTCAAAGTTGTTGCGCCCATTGCACTTGAACCCATACCAGCATCACAAGAAACAACGATTTTTTTAACAGAGGTTGCGATTTGACCTTTTGCAGCCGCTTTCATGTTTTTAACTGATGCTTGAGCTGTTTCTAAATCTGCTTCTTCACCAACATTGCCTTTTCTCTTAATAAAGAAAGATGCGATTAAGAAAGAAACTGTCGTTGAAACAAGAACACCAGCAAGAACTGGGAACAAACCACCTTTTGGCGTCATGATCATTAATGCGAAAATACTTCCTGGAGATGGCGCAGCAATTAGACCAGCACCTAAAATGCTAAATGTGAATACACCACTCATACCGCCACCAATAACTGCAAGTATTAAGGCTGGATTCATCATGACATATGGGAAGTAGATTTCATGGATACCACCAAGGAAATGAATAATGATCGCACCTGGTGCAGATTCTTTAATCATACCTTTTGCAAATACCCAGTATGCTAATAAGATACCAAGACCTGGACCTGGATTTGTTTCAAGTAAGAAGAAGATTGATTTTCCAGCTTCAGTAGCTTGTTGGATACCAAGTGGACTTAAAACACCATGGTTCATAGCGTTGTTAAGGAATAAAATTTTACCTGGTTCAATAAATAATGATGCAAGTGGTAATAAACCTGCATTTACAACTGCTTCAACACCAGTTTTTAATACGCCGTTTAGTGCCAATACAACTGGACCGATTCCTAAGAATGCTAATAATGCCAATAACATACCTAAAATACCAAGCGAGAAGTTAGCCACTAACATTTCAAAACCAGCAGGCACTTTACCTTCAACTGAATCATCCCATTTTTTAATGACAAATCCACTTAAAGGACCCATAATCATCGCACCGATGAACATTGGAATATCAACACCAACTACGACACCCATAGTTGCGATTGCACCAATAACACCACCACGTGCACCGCCAACAATTTTACCACCTGTATAGCCGATTAGTAATGGTAAAAGATAAATAATCATTGGACCAACTAAAGCCGATAAATGTTCATTTGGCGTCCAACCTGTTGGAATAAATAATGCCGTTATAATTCCCCATGCGATGAATGCGCCGATATTTGGCATAACCATACCACTTAAAAATCGACCAAACTTCTGAACGCCACTTTTATTAGCGCCTTTTGAACCTAATACGTTTTCCATAAGATCCCCCTTAAATTAATTTTGAAAATAATTTCTGCAGTCACGACTGACTACAAGTTGATTATAGGGATACTTTGGTCTATTTTTCAAACAAAAGACAATGAAAGATGTCACCGTTTAATGATGACATCTTTTATAAATGTGTTACAGGCTATGTTGACACAAGTTACAATTGTGTCATTTTTTTTTGACTTTTTATAAAAATCTGAAGATCAATGCAACAATTAAAGTAGGGACAAGTGCCGCTTTAAAGAGTAAAAAAGGCTCAATACCTACCTTAAAGTAGCGTTTTAGTATGGATTGCCCAATGGGATTTGGCGCATTGGCGATTAATGTCAAGCCACCGCCTGTGACAGCGCCTGAAACCACTGCATATTTTAAAGGGTCAGATAAATGAGGTACTAAACTGCTCAAATAAGTGATGGCAGCATTGTCATTAAATGCCGTCAATACAATCGCCGTTATATTGAGTACACCTGAGCTTAAGTTTGCCAATACGGGTTCGATCCACCACGCCTGTACACCACTGTGTATGATCAATCCTGATAGAAAAAAAGCAACCATCAAGGCAGGCTTTAAGTTTATTCTATTTTGATACTCAGCAGTAACTTGGACGAAGCCAAGAAAGAATAAAAAACCACCTATGAATAAAACGGGTTGATGATCGTTCACAACGACCCAGGTTAAAAATAATAAGTGTATGACCATAATCCAGAACGGAAGCTTGTCATCTCTATAGTCCCATTCAGGGTCCCTATAAAAGGGCCTAAGTTCCTTGGGCAACAAACCGGGAATTGTACGCTTCATTTCGTTGATTTTAATGCTGTCAAACCGCTGAGATAAAACTTCATCAATATCATAATCCATTTGTTCCTGCTGGCTTAGACTACGATGCGCTTTTTTTTCAATCTGCGCCTTGATGGCTTCAGAGATTTCATTTAATTTCTCACTATAACCTAAATTTTTGTCAATATGCCACTCAATTGCGTCAATTTGCTCAGAAATGACCGCCTTATCAATAAAGCGTCTTTGGACATACTTTTTAAATCGGTCTTTTTTGTAGGTTTCTTCAAGGGCTACAAATTCTTTTTTGAAATACAAGACCACTAAGGTATTGTTAATCAGAATCGCTAGAATTGCCTTCCATCCAAAGTGAATAAACATGAAGGGGGTGGACCACTGCCAGCCTGCGGCAATCATTAAAATTGGCGGTGCCGCAAAATTGGTCAAGGTTCCTCCAATGGAAACATTGACAAAAAGTAAGGCCAATGTGGCATACTTTATATTTTTACTTGGATAAAGATCGAAAAATTTATCGGCTAACAAATATGCGGATATAATCATCGCCGCTGGCTCTGTAATCAAGGAACCAAGCAGTGGTCCCACAGTCAGTATAACAAACCACCAAACCTCCAGCTTACCGTTAATGGTTTTCACAATCTTCCAAAGCATCAATTCCACAAGCTTTAGAATTGGCCTACTGGCTGCAATGGTCATAATGACAATGACAAACACAGGCTCTGTGTACTCGAGTTCGCCAACATAGTTAACGTAGGTCTCCCAATTGTAAAACAGAGCAATTGCAATCCCCAAAACAAGGCTCCACAAGCCAAATACTACTTCTACCTCACCCATAAAATGCAATAGGCCGACTTTAATACTACTTTCATCCGCCTTAAGTGATTTGGCGTAGGATAAAATCTTGCTGCTTAAAAATGCATGTGCAATGGCCAACATGAAAATTATTGAGGCCACTAGATTAAAAGGGTTTTCCAACCCCCTATAAATCAAAATTTCTATAATACTGCCGTTTTCAGGATCATTATAGGTATCAATCGGCATAGGAAATGAAGCTTCAAAATGCATTATTGAGTCTGAAAAAGAAATACTGCCACTTTGTAAAAATAAAAGCATGACCAATGCGATCATGCATACCTTAGTCGCTTTCATCACCATCACCCCTTTGGCATTTCTTATACCCATTTTGGTGTAAAAGCCTCTATTCAATTCCTTATTTGCCATTATAAATTATTACATAAAACCTTTTGAATTATGATATAGCATCATCTGCTCTGCAAACTGGACAAGACCACTTTTTTTAAACTTTTCATTGGATGCCTTGATGTCCTTAACAAGTTCAGAATCTTCAATATGATAAAAAGTATCGTGTGCCTTTCGATCTTCGACAAATCTCACAGGGGGTGCTTTTTTTAAGGTCAAGGCTTCAAAAGTTTCGATTAAAAGCATTGCGAGCTCTATATTTTGATAGTGCTCATTTCCCTTAATGTTATAGATGCCACCTACTGCGCCCCTTTCAATGAGTGCCATCAAGATTTCACAATGGACTTCTACGTTCAACCAGCAGCGCCTTTGCAGGCCCTCACCATAAATGGGTATGGCTTCATTTACAGCCAAGCATCTCAAGAGTTTGGGGATTAGTTTTTCCACGTGCTGGCCTTGACCATAATTGTTGCTACTCCTTGTAATCATGGCTGGAAAACCATAGGCATTCATATAGGATATGACAAATTGATCCGCTGCTGCTTTTGACGCTGAATAGGGATTTCCCGGATTGAGTCTTGTTGTTTCAGTTGCAGGAGGCTGATCTTCATCTATTGCACCATAAACTTCATCGGTTGAAATTTGAAGAAACACTTTATTTTCAAAACAATCGTCAAGCCTAGACCAGTAGTCATAAACGGTTTGTAAAAGACTTTGAGTGCCCAAGACATTGGTTTTAAAAAACACAGACGCATCTTCAAGACTTCTGTCCACATGGGATTCTGCAGCAAAATGGATTAGGTGTGTGATGCTATGGTCATATAAGATTTCTCTTACCAATGACGAATCTAGTATATTGCCCTTAATAAATTTATAGGCATTGACGTCACAATTTTCAAGGCGTTTTAAATCACCAGCATAGGTCATGGCGTCTAAAATGACAATATGTCCAATATTTCCATTTCGCTTTTTCTCTTGGATTAACCGTTTGACAAAATGACTGCCGATAAAACCAGCGCCACCTGTGATTAAATAATTAATGTCCATGTTCACCTCATTAATAGATCGTCTAAACTTTTGTCTACGTGGGCCTAAGTACTCTTGTAGGGGCCATAATCTATTTATTTACACGCCAAGTAGCTCTTAAGGACTTCAATAACCTTATTTTGCTGGGAAGGGGTCAATCTGTCGTGGATTGGCAGCCTCAGAAGCCTTTTTGAAACCGATACTGTATTTTCAAGTTCATTTTGGCTGACCTTCAAGGCTTGTCCCATAAGGCTTTTATGAAGTGGTTCATAATGGGTAAGCGCTTGTATCTCCTGTGCTTTTAAAACTGCCATTGCCTCATTCCGTTCATCTTCAGTCTCAAATAAAAGATAAAAAATATGCCCATTACCCATTGTCGCTTGTGGACATTTAAGTTTGCCTTTGAGTTCATAGGGTAAAAATGCCTCTCGGTAGTTGGACCAAATTTTCCCTCTCTTTTGCGTGATCTCTTCTATATAAGGAAGACTCTCCAGTAAAAATCGCATTTGATACAGGGGCATTGCCAGTTCACCACCAATTCGAGTCCATTGATACTTATTAACATGACCTTCTCTAAATGCCAAACGATCTGTACCATGATGAATAATGACCTTACAAGCTTCATTTAAAGCCTCATCCTCTACAAACAGACACCCACCATTTCCGCCTGAAGTGATATTTTTAGTCTGATGAAAGCTAATACAGCCCATTTTGCCATGCAAGCCAAAGCCAATGCCCTTATGACCGCTGTTAATACAATGTGAAGCATCCTCCAAGAGGGGTATTCCATAAGTCTTGGAGATTTCAACAAGTGCATCAAAATCTCGATTGCATCCGCCATAATGGATTGGCACAATGCCCTTCGTCTTTGAGCTTATGGCCCCTTTTACCTTCTCAGGTGATAGGTTAAGGGTTGACTCATCTATATCCACAAATATCAGCTTGGCCCCTGTTCTTGCAAAGGCGTTTGCAGTGGAAACGTGGGTAAATGAAGGTAGGATGATTTCGTCGCCAGCCTTTAAATCCAGAGCCAAGGCCATTACTTCAAGCCCACTTGTGGCAGAATTTAAGAAGTGGATATGCTTGGCCTTGTGATATAGTGGTAGCGCCTTAAAAGCAGCCTCCAAAGCATCGTGGACCTCAAAGGCATCTTCAAATGGATTTGCTTGCATATGATGATTTACGTTTTCGATTATTTTTTCACGCCAAAATGGAATGTGGTATTCAATCATTTGCCACCTCTTAAATCTAATGTTAAAAGCGCTTTTTCACAATTATATCATGAAAAAGCGCTTATCCTCATACCAGTCTTATCTTATCACTTAATTATTGAACCACTGGAAAGCCCTTATTTGCCCATCCCATTGGTGCATTTGAAGCCATGCCCATACCACCATTTAAGGATACTGCCTTGTAGCCCATTAAACGGAGTGC
>NZ_JBVBZF010000031.1:0-20495 GCF_057447755.1 Fusibacter sp.
ATCATCGTCTAATGAATAATAAACAACTTTGCCATCTTTTCTATTCTTGACCAATCCAGCCTGTTTAAGGACGCGTAATTGGTGTGAAATAGCGGATTGTGTCATATCAAGCGCTACAGATATATCACAGACGCAAAGTTCCGAAATGGTGAGGAGGTGTAGAATTTTTACACGAGTGGCATCACCAAATACTTTAAAAATATCTGCAACAGCAATTGCCATATCATTTTTTATCATACCTTCGACACCTTTTGCAACAGCTTCTTCATGGATAATATTACATTTACAAAAATCTTGAGTCGTCATAATGATTTTTAATCCTTTCTGCTAATAATAATGTCATATAGCGCCATCAAAATGGCGTCTTATGAACATATGAACAACTATTCATATATAGTTTAACGCTTGCTCATAAAAAAATCAATCTTTTTTTATTAATTTATTATGCCAAGCAGGAGGAAGCTTATGTCACTATGCCTCTAAATCATTATACTGACGCCATTTAAGATTAAACATTTCTCATCACAGCTTTCGGCTCAAATTTTGTTGTATATAATAAAAAAACGTCACCTTTAAAAAGGTGACGTTTGTAAAAACAAAAAGGGTAATTTAGCCAGCGCATGCGTTTAATATCTATCGTCAAATGAATCTAGCCTACTTATGGCATACTGGGATTCTTCCTCAAGCCTCTTAAGCTTTTTGGACTTTGAGACATATAATAAAGTGATTAACAAGGCGTAGATAAATAGGATGATTAATAGGACAAGGATGGCAATACCAATCATAAAGTCTATATTGGAATCGTCTTCAACAAATTCACTAGGGATATCTCCTAGAATGCCACCAGATGTTTCAGAACCATAGTACTGACTATAGGCATCTTGAATCTCCTCAGCAGTATATAGGTATTTAAGTGACGGATGGTTTTTATAGTAGTCAAGTGAATCCAGAGATTGATCCATCTCACTGAGTAAATCACCGAAGTGAGAGAATAGACTACCATAAAAATCTGGACTGTATAAATCGATATCCAGTGATAACATCTGTTCAGTAGGGGACAGGGAGGCACCACTCTTTAAAAACTCAAGATATTTTTGCTGATAGCTGTCACCTTCAGTCAAAAGATGGTCCTTGATAGCTGTTGAAGCAGCAAGGCTCATGGCATACGAATATACGTAAAATGTCTGGTAGAGGTGTGGAATTTGCATCCACTGATATTGGTATGAATCATCCATGACAAGGCTTTGGCCGTAATAATCTTTAGAGGTTTCGATCCAAAGATTGTTTAAGCCTTCAAGTGAAAGAGGATTTCCCATTTCAGCCTCATCATAAACGCGCATTTCGAAATCCGCTAAAATGGTTTGCATGAAAAAGGTCTCGTAATAGAGCTCAATTTCTTTCTCAAGATAAAATAACTTTAACTCCTGACCTTCAGCCTTATTTTTTAAGGATTCTAGTAATAGAAGCTCATTTAGTGTCGAAGTAGCCTCTGAAGGAAAAGAGCCCACATTCGTATCAAAGTAATTTTGATTCTCTGAGGTATAAATTTGGTGCATTGCATGGCCAAGCTCATGAGCCAGTGTGGATTCACTTGAAAAATCATCGGTAAAATTTAAGAGGACAAAAGTAGGCGTATTGTATGCCCCCCAGGTATATTGAGAACTTGTCTTATATTCGTCAGGATAAACGTCGATGGAACCGCTTTTAAGGAAGGTGTCTAATTGATCAACATAACTAGGTCCAAGCGGTGCGAGAGCGATTTCAACTTCTACAATGCTATCCTCAAAATTCGTATCCATGTTGAATGCTGTTGCATAGGGCAAGTGAAGGTCTGAAGTGTGGAGGACATCGTAGCCTAAAGATTTTTGCTTGATGCCATTGAATTGCTGAATGAGTTTTGCCTGTGCCCTTGTGGCCTTTATGAGATTCCTATATTGGTCAGGTTCTATGATGCCAGAAGTTGCAAACTCGAGAACAGAATCATATCCACGTGATTTTGCTAGGAATATATTTTTTTGAACTTCTGCAATATAGACAGAGGCAATGGTATTGGCATGCATGCTATAGGGCTTCATATAGGCATCGTTAGCCTTAATGCGGTCTTCAAGTTGATCGCTATAGAAGTAGATGGTATCAATGTCAAAGTTAAAGGCTTGTGTCTTACCCAAAGGGTTTAAAAAAACATCGTAATGAACGTCTGAAATTGTGAGTTGGTCATAAATTTCACTTGGCATTTCTGATAATTCAGTTGAAAGGGCTAAAATATTTTCTGCATCCTCAGAGAGTATATATGGTCTAGCGCTTATTAGGCCTATAAAATACGACTTATAAGCTTTGAGTTCGGGTGCGTCTGAAAAATTGGCGAGTTCTTCGTCCGTAAAGGACAAGAGTTCAGGTTTCAGAAAAGAAGTAGCCTCTTCTAAATTTGCATAGGCGTCCAGTGCTGCGGCTGCGTACTCCTGGTAAGTTGAGTTGGCCGTATCGGTATCTTGTAGCATGGATGCATACACATATAAACGATCACTCAGGATACTGGCTTCTGTGTAATTTGTAAAAAAATCTAAAAGTATATTTTGATTTGTCAGCTTGCCCTTGTATTGCTCGAGTTCAGGTATTAAAACGCGATTGAGTCTTTGTATGCTTCTATTAAATGCAGCTTCATCTGTAAAAATTTTAGTCAAATCCCACTGTGTAGGAAATTCCTGTGCAAATGAAAAGGTGTTGACGAACAGAAGGCATACGAGAAGAAGCACTGCTGTCTTTTTGCTATAAGGGTGCAAGTGTTTGTACATAATTTCCTCCGCTTATATATTGTGTTATAATTATGGCATGGACTACATAATTCATGATGTTGATTATACCAACAAGTTGTGACTAATGGGTGTCCAATTCATAAAAATAGGTGAGGCATACATGAAAAAATTACTTTCAAAATGGATTATTGCATCTGTTGCCATTTATCTTGCAGGGCAAATGGTTGCAGGGTTTGAGGTTTCCGGATGGCAAGCTGCTTTTGGTGCAGCGGTGGTATTTGGTTTACTCAATTATTCTATTAAACCCCTGCTAGGCATCTTGACATTCCCAGTGACCTTGATTACCTTCGGTTTGTTTCTCTTTGTGATAAACGGCATTGTCGTCTACATATTGGGATTGCTTCTAAAATCTGTACAAGTTGAAGGTTTGTGGCAAGCTATTTTAGCGTCTGTCGTCATTTCGATTTCAACCATGGTTCTAAATACGATTTTTGGTGTGAAGGACAGTCATAAGAAATCTAAAGGCAAATAATAAGTCAAGCTGAACATAATGAAGCAAGAGCTTCATGTCAAAGATAAAAGTGACGCTTTTTATTTAATAGGGATCAATTTCTAAAAAAACCTCTAATGATGTTTGTCATTAGAGGTTTTTGATCATTAAGTATAAACAACATAATGATGGTTGAGGTATTACACTAATTGCTTTTGTTTAATAGTGTATCTGATAGTGCCGAGTTGAGATTTGAAAAAGACTCATCTAATCTGTCTAGGTCATTTGTGTCAAGATCCTCAAGTTGATGAAACATTTCGTTTGAGAAACGATCAAGAGTAGTCTCTACAATCGCTTTTCCTTTTTCGCTTAATGAGATGTAATAGATACGCTTATCAAGTGCATCAATCTCTTTTGTAAAATAGCCCTCATTAATTGCTGTTTTGATATAACGACTACAGTTAGGTAGTGAGATATCTAGAAGTTCTGAAACTTCTGAAATCATTAATTTTTTATGTCTATATACGGTTTGAAGCATTTTAAATTCTAGCTTGCTTACGTCTTGGTGCTTGTTTTTCTTAAAGCTAGACTGGATAACTTCTTCGTAAATATCATTAAAAATAATGACTTGTTTAAGTATGCTGTTAATCTTGTTATCCTTCATATAATCACTCCTTAAATAGATTATAGATTTTTAAAGGCCTAATTGCAAGTGATGTTTATTAAAAATAATAATTTTGATAAAACAATAACAATTTAAAAACTAATGGCTTTTAAGACACTTAATCTCTGGTTTGCCCTTGACCGTAAATGACGTATTTTATAGTGGTTAAAGCTTCGAGTCCCATTGGGCCTCTCGCATGTAATTTTTGTGTACTAATGCCGATTTCAGCACCAAAACCAAATTGATTACCATCTGTAAAGCGAGTGGATGCATTTACATAAACGGCAGCAGAATCCACATGATTTAAAAAGTACTCAGAATGGTCATAGTTTTTGGTTAAAATGGCTTCTGAATGGTGGGTACTATAGAGTTCAATGTGCTCGATAGCCTCTTTTATATCTGCAACGGCTTTAATGGCGAGTTTGAAATCCAAATACTCGCTTTCCCAATCTGTTTCATCTGCAAGTGTAATATTGTCACTTAATTTGTTGTAGTTTTGAAGGTACTGATGGCATTTTTCGCACACTGCCATCTTTACATTCTCGTGCTCCAAGGCTTCCACAAGGGCAACAAGGTGGGTGGTAAAATTTTTCTCATGCATGAGTACTGTTTCCACAGCATTACATGCGCCAGGCTTTTGAATTTTTGCATTGAGGATAATCTCAATGGCATTGTCCACTGGATAATGATGGTCTACATAGATGTGACAATTTCCAGTGCCAGTTTCTATAACTGGCACCTTGGCATGCTCAAGGACAAAGTTGATGAGGCCTGCACCACCTCTAGGAATGACGCAATCGAGTGATTTTAAGCCGAGGAACAATTTAATGAGCTCACGATCAGAGCTAGGGATTAATTGGACACATGAGATTGGCAAAGACTGCGTCTTAAGCGCTTCTTGAATAGCCTCAATTAGCACGACGTTTGTGTTAACAGCCTCTTTTCCGCCTTTAAGGATAACGGCATTCCCCGTTTTTAAACAGAGTGTCGCAGCGTCTACAGTGACGTTAGGTCTTGATTCGTAAATGATACCAATAACGCCAAGTGGCACGCGTTTTGCGCCAATATTGAGTCCGGCATCATTGACCCACATTTTATCAACAGAGCCAACAGGATCTTTTAAAGCAACTGTTTGGTTGATTCCTTTTATCATATCCTGGATACGGCCTGAATCGAGCTTTAAACGGTCAAGCATGGCTTCAGATGTACCTGCATCTCTTGCGTTTTTCATATCGATTTCATTTGCCGCTAATATTTGAGCTTCAAATTGGATGAGTTGTTGACCAATTGCCAGCAACAATCTGTTTTTGGCACTTGAACTCATTGTTCGAAGTCTTACTGACGCTTCTTTTGCTTCAAAACCCATTTGTTTAAGCATTTTGTGATAATCCTTTACCATAAAAGTCCTCCATAAATTTCATCTGATTATTTTCCAAAATTAAAAAAGGTACCAAGTTTTTCGCCATCTAAAACGCGATTGAGTATATGATCGACTTGACTATTCACTATAATGAGATTGATATCTGCTGAAGCGAGTAGACGTGCTGCATTGAATTTTGTAATCATGCCACCTGTGCCAACAGATGAGTTTGAATCACTGGCATCTATGGCATCAAGTGTCTCTAGGTTGTTGATTTCATATATTTGAACAGCATCTTTGTACTGTCTAGGATCTTTATCATAAACGCCGTTGATGTCTGATAAAATGATTAAGCATTGAAATGAAATCATCTTACAAACTTCTGCGGACAAGGTGTCGTTATCACCGACTTTTATTTCATCTATGGCAACCACGTCGTTCTCGTTGATGATGGGAATGATGTTGTGGCTTATTAGGGCATTTAAGGCATTTGTACAGTGGTCTCGTCTTGATTCTTCATACATATCCTCTTTGGTTAAGAGAACCTGTGCCACTGTTATGCCGTATTCTGAGAAAAATTTCTCATACATGTGCATGAGTGTACTTTGACCGACTGCGGCCGCTGCTTGCTTCTCGGGGATCGATTTGGGGCGCTCGCTCAAATGCATCTTGCCCATGCCTGCTGCAATGGCACCAGAAGAGACAACGATGACCTTTTTACCACTATTGTGGATATTGGCAATTTGTCTGACTAAGGATTCCATCTTCCATAAGTCAATCAGTCCACTTTCGTGGGTGAGTGAGGAAGAGCCGATCTTAATCACAATTTCATTTTGATTGGTGACGATTTGACGCATATTTGACCCCCTAAAATTAAAAAAATGTCGAAAATGTAACAATTGTATCGCCGAATTATATCAAAAAAAAGACCTTTAGTAAACCCCTATACTAAAAAACGCACAAAAATTGAATTTTGAATACTTACAGACTTTATGACCATGACTATTTTAGCTTGTAAGTAGAAAAAAGTTCCCTAAAACGGGAACTTTTTTGTTCATCAAACGATAAAATATTGTGGGTATTAACCAATCATAAACGAGAGTTCAGCTTCGCAAGCAACTTTGCCGTCAACTTTAGCCACGGCCTTACCTACACCGAAGTTGGCTCTAGATTTAATGATCTCTATTTCAAGAGATAAAGTATCGCCAGGGATTACCTTTCTCCTGAATTTACAATTGTTGATGCCTGCAAAATATGCGATTTTGCCAAGGTTCTCCTCTTTTTTGAGAAGAACAACTGCACCGACCTGCGCAAGTGCCTCTACAATAAGCACACCTGGCATAACATGTTCTTGTGGAAAGTGGCCTTGGAAGAAATACTCATTTACTGTGACGTTCTTAATGCCAACAGCTCGTGTGCCTTCTTCAAGCTCAACGATTTTATCCACGAGAATAAAGGGATAACGATGTGGAATGATTTCTTGTATCTGATTGCTATTAAAAATAGTTTCCATTGAATACTCCTAACAAGCTTTAGCCTTTGAATTTTCCGAAGATTAACGACGCATTATGACCACCAAATCCAAGTGAGTTTGTAAGTGCAAAGTTAACTTCTTGGTTTCTACCAACGTTTGGTACATAGTCAAGGTCACATAACTCATCTGCTTCTGTGAAGTTGATTGTTGGCGGTACGAAGTTGTCCATGATAGATTGGATACAAACGATTGACTCAATCGCACCTGCGGCACCAAGTAAATGACCTGTCATTGATTTTGTAGATGAAACAGGGATTTTATATGCATAATCGCCAAATGCAGTTTTGATTGCTGCAGTTTCAAAGATATCGTTATAAGGTGTACTTGTACCATGAGCATTGATATAACCAACTTCTTCTGGTTTAATACCAGCATCTTTTAAGGCCATTTTCATGGCTCTTGCACCACCTTCACCGCCTGGAGCAGGTGTAGTGATATGGTGAGAATCGCTTGTTGAGCCATAACCTACGAGTTCTGCGTAGATTGTAGCACCTCTTTTTTGAGCGTGTTCTAAAGTTTCAAGAACGAGCATAGCAGCACCTTCAGCCATTACAAAACCGCTTCTATCCTTGTCGAAAGGAATTGATGCTCTCATAGGATCATGTGATTCGTTTAGTGCTGTCATCGCTTGGAAACCACCGATGCCAAGTGCTGAGATAGAAGCTTCAGAGCCACCTGCGATGATGACATCATGATAACCACATCTTAAGTCTTTTAAAGCTTCACCAATTGCACTTGCACTTGAAGCACAAGCTGTATTGTAAGTAAGGCATGAACCCTTAACACCAAGTTCGATGGATACGTTACCAGCAGCCATGTTAGAAATTGACATTGGGATAAAGAATGGCGACATTCTATCAGCGCCCTTGCTGATTAATTTATCGCAGTTTTCTTCTATTGTAATAAGACCACCAATACCAGAACCAAGGTAAACGCCCACAGATTGTGCATTGTCATCGTTGATTGTTAAGTTTGCATCTTCAACAGCGAGTTTAGAAGCCGCAATTGCAAAGTGGGTAAAACGATCCATACGCTTAGCGTCTTTTTTGTTGATATAATCCGTTACCACAAAATCTTTAATTTCGCCGGCACATTTAACTTTAAAGTTCTCAGTATCAAATGACTCGATAAAGCTTATGCCACATTTGCCTGCTTTGATATTTTCTAAAAATGTTTTCTTTCCAGTGCCGATAGGTGATACGACACCCATTCCTGTTACAACAACTCTATTGCTCATATTATACTTCCTCCATCCAATAAATAATTTATATTGTTACCTATATTGCCATACCGCCATCAACTTTAATGACTTGGCCTGTAATATAATTTGCTTTGTCTGATGCTAAAAATACCACAACATTAGCGATATCTTCAGGTTGTCCGAATTTGCCAAGTGGAATATTAGAAAGGGATGCTTGTTTAGCATCTTCACTGATGGCATCGGTCATCTTCGTCTCAATAAAACCAGGTGCAATTGCATTTACTGTAATACTTCTAGAAGCAAGCTCTCTTGCAATTGACTTAGTAAAGCCGATAACGCCCGCTTTTGAAGCTGCATAGTTTGCTTGACCAATGTTTCCAGTGATGCCAACAACAGATGCGATGTTGATGATTTTTCCGAATTTTTGCTTGAGCATAATTCTAGAAACGTGCTTTGTACAGTTAAAGGTTCCCTTGAGGTTGATGTTTTGAACGGCATCAAAATCTTCCTCGCTCATTCTGAGAATGAGATTGTCTTTTGTAATACCTGCATTGTTCACAAGGAGATCAATTTGACCAAATGCTGATTTTGCAGTGTTAATGATGTTTTCAGCTTCATCAAAATTACTGACATCACCCTGAACCAAAACGGTTTCTGTTTTAAGTGTACTCGCTAATTCTTCAAGTTCTTCACGGCTTTTTCTGTAGTTGAGCACTAGGTTGTATCCTTCTTCAGCAAGAGCGATTGCGATAGCTCTCCCGATACCTCTACTAGCACCTGTTACGATTGCAACTTTCATCTAGACACCTCATCTTTATCTCTTTTAAGTTATGATTAACCAGTTGACTGTTTTTTGACTGTTTAACATTTTGACTGTTTTACATTAGAATTGCTAAGAAATAGTCTTTCCAAAATGAAAAGACTATCAAGTATTGAAATTGAATTTTTAGATGGCTCTTTCGATAAAGGCTTCATTGAAGTAAGCTACTGCTTTTTCCAATGATTCTAAGTCATAAATTGAAATAACTTTGATGCTTTTATCAATCTTGCCGATAAATGCAGATAGGGCATTACCAGGACCAAATTCTACGATTGTATCGATGCCAATTGCCTTCATTGATTCAATACACTCAATCCATCTTACTGAGCTTGTAACTTGCTTGGCAAGTGTGTCTTTGATCAAGGACTCAGAAGATACGATTCTACCATCTACATTTGAGATTACTGGAACATTCATTTCTGAAATATTGATGTTTTCAAGCTCTACGGCTAAGTTTTCCTGAGCTTTGATGAGCATTGAAGTGTGGAATGGTGCACTAACAGGAAGGGGTAAAACGCGTTTTGCACCCTTTTCTTTAGCGATTTCACCTGCAAATTCCAATGCTTTTAAATCACCACCGATTACAATTTGTTTAGGAGAGTTGTAGTTACAAACTTCAACGATTCCGTGAACGCTTGCAAGCTCTGCAACTTCTTCTGTTTCTTCAGGAGATAGGCCAACAATTGCACTCATACCACCTACACCGAAAGGAACAGCTTCCTGCATGAAAGCGCCTCTCTTTTTAACCAATTGAACAGCTTCGTCAAAAGCAAGTGATCCAGAGCAAACATGAGCACTGTATTCACCTAAACTCAAACCCGCTACAGCACTTGGTGTAATATCAATTTTCGACTCAAAGGCCTTAAGCATAGCGATTGATGTTGTTAAGATTGCTGGCTGGGTGATTTCAGTTTTGTTGAGGTCCTCTTGTGGACCGTTAAAGCAAAGTGATTTTAAATCATATCCTAAAGCGAGGTTAGCTTGGTCGTAGATAACACGACTTACTTCAAAAGCCTCGAAGAACTCTTTTCCCATGCCTTCTTTTTGCGCGCCTTGACCTGCAAACACATAACCAATTTTCATAACATACCATCCTTCCTACTTATTAGCGACCATTTTAAAGTTTCTGAGAATAACGGTTTCGCATTCGTTAAAAATTTCTTTGATAATTTCTGATGATGAAGCTTCTTTTTTTATAAGACCTGCGACTTGACCTGCCATAACTGAGCCAAATTGAATATCGCCATCTACAGCTGCCTTTCTAAGAGCACCTGCACCAAGCGCATCGATTTCTTCTGGTGCGGCATTGTTTTTTTCAAGTTCAGAATATTGACGATATAGTTTGTTCTTTAAGATTCGAACAGGGTGACCTGTTGAACGGCCTGATACAACTGACGAAGTGTCTTTTGCATCTAGGACCATGCCTTTGTATGCTGAATGAACATTGCACTCATGTGCTACCAGGAATCGTGTACCAACTTGGATGCCTTCAGCGCCGAGCATAAATGCAGCTGCTGCGCCTCTTCCATCTGCAATCCCACCTGCTGCAACAACAGGAATTTTAACAGCATCAATGACTTGAGGGACAAGTGCCATGGTTGTGAGTTCGCCGATATGACCACCCGCTTCCATGCCTTCTGCGATTAAGGCGTCAACACCAAGTGATTCCATCCTTCTTGCAAGGGCAACTGATGCCACCACAGGGATTACCTTGATATTAGCTGCCTTTAAACGTTCGATGTATTTGCCTGGACTACCTGCACCTGTAATGACGATTGGCACTTTCTTTTCAATTGCCAAATCGATGATATCGTCTGCAAAAGGGCTAAGGAGCATGACGTTAAGTGCATATGGTTTATTTGTAAGGCTTTTGATTTTATTGATTTGCGTTTCAACGATGTGCTTTTCAGCATTACCGCCTGCTATAACCCCAAGGCCACCTGCGTTGGAAACGGCTGCGGCTAAGTCGGCATCTGAAATCCATGCCATACCACCTTGTATGATAGGGTATTCAATATTAAGTAATTCGCAGATGTTTGTTTTAAACATGTTGCCTCCTTGAAGACGTTAAAAGTTTATAAAAAGTTTATTTGTTTCTTCTATGAAGAAAATCCTAGGCAAAAGCCGAGGATTTTCTGAAAGGTCATTATAATAATGATCGTTTTTATTTGCTAATGTAGTTAACGATATCGCCAACAGTTTTGATGTTTACTGCATCATTTTCATCAACTTTAACTTCGAAAGCGTCTTCGATTGACATGATTAAATCTACCATATCTAATGAGTCAGCACCTAAGTCTTCTCTGATGTTGCTTTCCATTGTCACTTCTTCTACATCTAAATCTAATTCCTCAACTAAAATATCTCTTACTTTTTCAAAACTCATTTTTATGTTCCTCCTAAAATTTAATTCATATTATTATTTCATCATTATTCCGAATATAAGTGGCGATTTGGTCGCCGGAAATCATTTGACAATCAAAGTATATGTTACTTGAAGAATAGAATCAAGGCATTTTATAAATTGTTTATAATTAAGCATAAATTGTTAATAAAGAAAAATGAGGCGTTTTACTGACATCTTTTTAAGAGCGGAATTTATCCATAATAAGGGGTAAAAAGATACAAGTCAATATAATAGAAGAAAGAAGGGTATGGGGAAAAGTTAATTTATGAAATTATACTGAATATGCGCATAATTATGCAGTTAACTGATTTAATAAATTTAAGTTGACCGCCATTTGCGGACTATAAAAATCGAATTTGATAAAGTAAAAACAAAAAAAACTTTAAAAAGTTGTGTGTGGTGAAGAAAAATGCATTAAGTTTGATGAAATTATACAAAATGGGTTGTATTTTTATGTGAAGCCTGATATATTGGTATGAATTAAATGTGAGGAGGGCTCAGACGTGAAGAAATTTAAACGTGTATTGGTAGCCAACAGAGGTGAAATTGCGATTCGCGTCTTCAGGGCTTGCCATGAACTTGGTATAAGAACCGTGGCTGTCTATTCAAAAGAGGACCAGAATTCGCTTTTCAGAACAAAAGCAGACGAATCTTATCTCATTGGTAAAAACAAGGGACCAATTGAGGCTTATTTGGATATAGACGAAATCGTTAAACTCGCCATAAAAAAAGGCGTGGATGCCATTCATCCAGGCTATGGCTTCTTATCTGAAAATCCTGATTTTGCGAAAAAGTGTCAGGAAGCGGGTATTGAGTTTATAGGACCAACACCTGATATGATGATTTCGGTTGGGGATAAAATCAAATCAAAGATCGTGGCGACTGCCGCAAACGTGCCAATCATTCCAGGTGTTGAAAGACCAATTGCAAATGATCAAGAAGCTAAGGAATTTGCCGCAAAAGCAGGTTACCCTATCATGCTTAAAGCAGCCGCAGGCGGCGGTGGTAGAGGCATGAGAATTGTAAGAGATGAAAAGCATCTTTTGAAGGAGTTCCATTCTGCAAGCTCTGAGGCATTAAAAGCATTTGGCAATAATGATATATTTATAGAAAAATATTTGGAAGCACCTAAACATATAGAAGTCCAAATCTTAGGTGATAAGCATGGTAATATCGTCCACCTTTTTGAGAGAGATTGCTCTATTCAAAGAAGACATCAAAAAGTAATCGAGTTCACACCTGCACTCTGCCTTACAGAGGCACAGAGAAATGCAATTTGTGAAGATGCCATTAAAATCGCTAAAGCGGTTAATTATAGAGGTGCTGGAACTTGCGAGTTCTTAGTGGATCAAAATGGCGATCATTATTTCATAGAGATGAATCCTAGAATTCAAGTGGAGCATACTGTAACTGAGATGGTTACTGGTATTGACCTTGTTCAGGCTCAAATTCTCGTGGCTGAAGGCTATGCACTGGATTCAAAAGAAATCAACATTCAAGGTCAAGAAGCCGTTAAAGTCAATGGTTACTCGATTCAGTGCCGTGTGACAACGGAAGATCCAAAGCATGACTTCATGCCAGATACAGGAAAGATTGATGTGTATCGTACTGGATCAGGTTTTGGTGTGAGACTTGATGGGGGTAACGGTTTTACTGGTGCGGTGATTTCACCTTACTATGACAGCTTGCTGGTAAAGTGTACAACCTGGTCAAGAAGCTTTGAAGACGCCATCAGAAAGTCAGTAAGGGCAATCAAGGAAATAAAAATCAGTGGCGTTAAAACCAATACTGACTTTTTAATCAATGTACTCAATCATGAAACCTTCCACAAGGGCTTATGTGATACGAATTTTATTGCGGACAACAAGTCCTTAATGGATTTTAAATCTAAAACAGATAAAGAGCTACGCGTTCTCAATTATATTGGGGAGAAAGTAGTCAATGAAACAAAGGGTAGAAAACAAGAATTTGACGTGCCTCATGTACCAAGCATAGAAGGCATGGCATGGGGATTTGGCACCAAGCAAATTTTAGATCAAAAAGGCGCTAAAGGCGTTGTGGACTGGATTAGAAGTCAAAACAGACTTCTGCTTACAGATACTACCATGAGAGATGCCCACCAATCCTTGATGGCAACACGCGTTAGAACTGTGGACATGACAAAGATTGCAAAGGCAACGGCAGTATTAGCACCAGAACTCTTCTCACTTGAAATGTGGGGCGGTGCAACTTTCGATGTGGCTTACCGATTCTTAAAGGAAAATCCATGGGATCGATTGGATGGCATCAGAGAAAGAGTCCCAAATCTATTGCTTCAAATGCTGATTAGAGGTTCGAATGGCGTGGGCTATAAAAACTATCCTGACAATGTCATCAAGTCTTTAATTGATGAAGCAGCGCTTAGGGGCATAGATGTCTTTAGAATTTTTGACTCACTTAACTGGCTGGAAGGCATGAAGGTTTCTATGGATCAAGTGCTCCAAACGGGTAAAATCGCAGAAGGTACCCTTTGCTATACTGGTGATATCTTAGATGAAACCAGAGACAAGTACAGTCTTGAATACTATGTGAAGTCCGCTAAGGAAATTGAAAAAATGGGCGCACATATCCTTGGCATCAAAGACATGTCTGCGCTACTTAAGCCATATGCAGCTAAGAAGCTCATTACGGCACTCAAAAATGAGATTTCTATTCCGATTCATCTGCACACGCATGATACAACTGGAAATGGTGTTGCAACCTTACTCATGGCTGCAGAAGCTGGTGTGGACATCGTGGATACGGCATTTAACAGCATGTCGGGGCTCACAAGTCAACCGGCACTTAATAGCATCGTGGCGGCGCTCTCAAATTCTACAAGAGATACTGGCCTTAAACTGGATCATATCCAGCAAATATCGGACTACTGGGCAAATGTTAGACCGGTTTATCAGAAGTTTGAATCAGACCTTAAAACATCAAGTGCTGAGATTTATAAATATGAAATTCCTGGTGGTCAATACTCAAACTTAAAGCCACAGGTGGATAGCTTTGGGTTGACGCATAAGTTTGGCGAAGTCAAAGAAATGTATAAAACCGTCAATGATATGTTTGGCGATATCATCAAGGTAACACCATCTTCAAAAGCAGTTGGCGACATGGCAATCTTCATGGTTCAAAATGACCTCACTGCAGACAATATCCTTGAGAAGGGTAAGGATTTGGCCTTCCCTGACTCTGTGGTTTCATATTTCTCAGGTTATATGGGCCAGCCCCAGGGCGGATTCCCAGAACCCCTACAGAAGATTGTTCTTAAAAATCAAGAGGCCATTACTTGTAGACCAGGCGATTTATTGCCACCAGAAGATTTTGGTGCAATAGACGCACATTTGAGAAACCAGTATAAAATTAAACCGAGCAAGTCAGATATTATCAGCTACGCGCTTTATCCAAAAGTTGTGGATGAATATTACACTTACCTGGAAAAGCATGGTGATTTTAGTAAAATGGGTAGTGATGTTTTCTTCCATGGTCTTGCTGAAGGTGAAACTTGTGAGGTAGAAATCGAATCTGGCAAAATACTCAATGTAAAACTGCTTGAAATTGGTAAGATTCAAGAGGATGCCACAAGAGCTGTTATTTATGAAGTTAATGGCAACCGAAGAGAAGTTTCTATAAAAGATGAGAGCTCATCATTAAGAAGTAATTTGGTTCAGACGATCTTCGCAGATGAGACCAATCCATGTGAAATTGGCAGTCCGATACCTGGTAAGGTGACAAAGATACTCGTCAATGAAGGTGATACCGTGAAAGAAAACGATGTCCTCTTTATCATCGAAGCCATGAAAATGGAAACGACCATCAGTGCCAAACAAGATGGTACTGTGGATAAGATTTTCGTCAAGCAAGATCAATTGGTTAAGTCTGGTGAGCTATTGCTAGAGGTTTGTCTATAGTTAAAGTATAAAACTGCTATCCCATATTTGAGATAGCAGTTTTTTAGTACAAAAAAACAGGGTCAACTTTACATCAACTTTGGATTAAACTATACTATAGACTAAGCTCTAGTAAAAGTATTTAATCGGAAGAAAGTCGAGTATGCATTATGATAAAAGTCCATGGAAAGCTCATTAAAAAAATATGTTCACTCTGCCTTTGCTTGGTCATTCTTATTGTGCCTTTACTAAGCGTCGCAGAAGAAGAACCAAGAGATATCATTCGAATTGGATTTGACCCAACATTACCCCCATATCAGTTTTATGAAGCGGGTGAATATAAGGGTTTTTTAATGGACTTAACGACTCGAATATTTGATGATATGGATATTAGGGTGGTCTATATCCCGCTTTCTTATCCTGAATGCCTGAAACAATTTGAATCTAATGAGATTGATATGATTTTAGGACTCCGGTATAACATAGACTTAGAGGAAAGGCTCAACTTTAGTGACAGCCTTGTAAATTCAACAATTTCAATAGTGGTTCCCAAAGCAAAGGTAGAAGAGGTTCAAAAAAGCATTGGCAAATCACCTCTTCTGATTGCCGTGGAGAGGGGTTCTGCAGAGTATGAGTATGTTAAAAACATCAAAAAGGCCAATTTTAACAATGCCTTCAATCAAGAGGCTGTGGTGGATTTGATGCTCTTGAAACGCGCTGACATGATGATCGGCGTAAGACATGTTGCAGAATATCTTCTAGAAAAAAATAAGGTGACCGATCTTTATACTTTCAACAACAGCTATGAGACGCCAATTGATTATTACTTAGCCATGAACAAAGATAAGGAAAAAATGCTAAAAACCTTTAATGAAACCTTGAAAAAGATCAAACTGGATGGTGAATACGAGGGGCTTTACAATGAATGGATAAATGATAAGACCCTCGAAAATCAAAAAAAGTTTGAAAGCTTTATGAAGATCATGGGGGTCGCTTTTGTACTTGCCCTCTTCGTCGTTTTCATATCAGCAGTCATTAGTGTACAGCTCAAAAAGCGAGTGGATGAAAAGACGGAAGAACTGAGCAAGGCTAACCAGCAACTTGAAAATAAAATTATAGAGATTGAAAATTCCAATGAACTCAAAAATCTTATTTTTGAAAGTAGCCCGCGAAGTATCGTCATATTTGATAAAAACGGTAAAATATCTGCTATGAACGTACCGGCTATGACGCTTTGCAACCTTGATGAAATGCCTGTAGGTCAAGCTATTTTTAATTTATTTCCCCTGAATGTGATGATTGAAAATGGCATAGAACGCGTTTTAAAATTAGGGGAGTCTTACTCGGAAAAAGAGTTCGAAGTTGTTTTTCAGGACATAAAAAACTATTATAGATACGTAATCTATCCCTTGATGAATCTAAGCGGTGGTATCATAACCATAGAGGATATCACTGAAGAGAAGCTTTTAAAAGAGCAAGTCATCGAAAAGGAAAAAAACCGAGTTTTATTGAGAATGATATCTGGTATTGCACATGAAATCAGAAATCCATTGACTTCAATTAAAACCTATGTTGAGTTACTCCCTAGAAAGAAAGACAATGAAGCCTTTCAAAATCAGATATCAAGGGTCGTACCAAATGAAGTTGAACGCGTTAATAAGCTCATCGAGAACTTAATAGACTACGTCAAACCAAAACAAAAAAATATAGAAACATTTGATGTCCTCTCGCTTGTGGAATCCTGTGCCATCTTGTTTTTACCCACACTTAATGAAAATCAAATTGAACTCAAGATACAAGTTGATGAAGGGCTCAGCATGAAGGCCGATAAAGACCAAATCAAGCAGGTTTTAATCAACCTGATTTTAAATGCCATAGACGCCATTGTTGAATCTAGGGCACAGCAGTTAAACATGACCTACACCATATTAATTGAGGCGCATAGGGAAGGCGAGACTGTCAAGCTCTGCGTGTCGGATAATGGTATTGGCATGACAGGGGATGAAGTGACGTTGATCTTTGAACTTTTTTATACGACAAAGGTCAAGGGAAGCGGTATTGGCATGCCTTTAACCAAGCAAATGATAGAAGACAATGGTGGTACAATAACAATTCAGAGTCAGAAATTTGTAGGGACTCAGATTGATTTGAGTTTTAGGGGGGAATTTTATGCATAAGAGAATATTGATCATAGATGATGAGGTAGATATTTGTTCTTCACTTGCTTTTGCACTAGAGGATTTATATGAGGTTAAAACCACGGTATCACCACAAAAGGGACTTGAGTATCTGGTAAAGGAGAACTTCAATTTAGTCTTGCTGGATCTCAGAATTGGCAACGTGGATGGCATTGATATCCTAGAGGAAATTAAGAATATTGATAAGACCATTCAGGTCATCATCATGACGGCGTTTGGAACGATTGTCTCCTCAGTGGATGCCATAAAAAAAGGGGCATTCACCTACTTGACCAAACCGCTCGACCTTAAGGTTTTGTATAAGGCGATAGAACAGGCCCTTGAAGCGCAAATGCATCAACAGATGGTTGACTTTCAATATGATCAAGGCGCAGAACACACCTATCATGGGATTATCGGCAAGAGTGGTGCCATGAAAGCGGTATTTAGCTACATTGAGAAATTGAAAGATGTTGATACCAGTGTTGTGATTAATGGTGAAAGTGGCACAGGCAAAGAACTTGTGGCGCGCGCAATTCATTTCGCTGGAAAAAGAAAAGCACATAAGTTTGTTGAGATTAATTGTGCCGCAATCCCAGAGGGACTCTTAGAGGAAGAACTCTTTGGTCATGTGAAGGGGACCTTTACAGGGGCGGTATCAGATAAAATTGGGAAGTTTGAATATGCAAATGGTGGAACCATATTTTTAGATGAAATAGGTGACATGCCATTTCAATTACAGGCGAAACTCTTAAGAGTCCTTCAGCAGAAAGAATATACGCCACTTGGAAGCAATGACCCCATCAAAATCAATGTAAGGGTTTTAGCGGCGACAAACCAAAACCTTAAAAAAATGGTTGAAGAGGGCAAGTTCAGAAGTGACCTCTACTTTAGATTAAATGTGATTGAAATACAGTTGCCCCCTCTGCGTGAGAGAACTCAGGATATTCCCTTATTAATGCAACACTTCATCAAGACTTATAACGAGGGGATGGGGAAAGTCGTAATTGGGGTTTCACAAAAGGCAGAATCACTCTTACTCAACTATGATTATCCGGGAAATGTAAGAGAACTTGCCAACATCATAGAGTGTGCGGTCTTGCTTTCAAAATCTGAAATCATTGAAATTGAAAATCTGCCTGTTGAGGTTAGAGACCAGAAATTGATTTCAAGTGAAATGCTTGATCTTGCAATGGGTATTCAAATTGGAACCAAGAACCTTGTGGGACTTACACTTCAAGAAGCGGAAAAGGAATTGATTAGTGCGGCTTTAATGTTGAATAAGGGTCACAAAAAGGCAACTGCAACCATGCTGGGTATTAGTGAAAGAGGACTTCGAAACAAAATTCAGGATTATGGCCTTAATTGACATCATTGAAGAAGGGTTTATGAATAACGGCAAAAATTGCCTCTCGGCAAAAATTGCCGTTTTTTTTGATGAAGCAATGGACGGTATAAAAATATAAAATTCATGCCCTGTGGGCTTTTCAGCCCCTTGTGGCCTTATAGAGGCAAATATTAATACTTGGCATCAACCTTGCGTAATAGTATGGTAACTAAATTTTATGGGGAGGATTTCCATGTTAAAGAGCAAAATAGCAAAATTAGGTGTTCTTATTTTAACGGGGGCGTTAGTTTTGACTGCATGTGCGAGTAAGCCAGCAGTAGAAACAGCACCACAAACAGGTGCGGAAACGACAACTGAAACACAAGAGGCGACAGAGACTTCACTTGACAGAAGCAAGTACTTTATCACTGTGGCAACAGGCCCAACCAGTGGTCTCTATTACCCAATTGGTGGTGCTTTCTCAAGTGTCTTCCAAAACAAACTCGGTTATAAATCATCAGCACAGTCAACAGGTGCATCTGTTGAGAATATCAACTTGATCTTAACAGGTGGTGCTGAAATGGCCATAACAATGTCAGATTCAGTTGCACAAGCTTACGACGCTTTTGGCGCATTTGAGGGGAAAGAGCCAGCAAGTGATTTAAGAGCCTTAATGTCGCTTTATCCAAACTATGTTCAACTCGTTACAACAGACAAAAGTGGCATCACAAAGTTTGAAGATTTAAAAGGTAAGCGTGTTGGCGTTGGTGCACCTAACTCAGGTGTTGAACTCAATGCACGCATGATGTACGAAGCACATGGTATGACCTATGAAGATAGTTCTGTTGACTATTTAAATTATGGTGAAGCCATTGATCAAATGAAAAACAATCAAGTAGACGCTGTATTTGTAACCAGTGGCATTCCAAATGCAACGGTAATGGAGCTTGGAACTGCAGCTAAAATTGTTATTATTCCTATCGAAGGTGAAGGCCTTAAAAACTTAATTGCAAAGTATCCATTCTTCGTTGAATCTACAATTCCAGCTGATGTTTACGGCACTGACTCAGAGGTGACAACTGCCACTGTAAGAAACATAATGCTCGTCAGCAAGGACTTGCCAGACGAAGTGGTTTATGACTTAACCAAAGGCATCTTTGAGAACATTAATGACATCAAAGCGTCTCACGCAACAGCAGAAAAGAACATCTCTTTAGAGAATGCTCATCTTGGCGTTGGTATTCCATTCCACCCAGGTGCAATCAAATACTATGAAGAGCAAGGAATTAAATAGATATGAATCAAAAGGATATGAAGGAGAAGCCTGTGTGGGCTTCTCCAATTATTAAAAAGGGTAGCCTCATAGGCATTATTATATTGGTTTTATTTATTTGGAATCATCAAACGCTAACACTGGTAATTTCGCATCAAGAGACAGGCGAGGTTTATTTTGAGATGCCTGTGAATGAAGGTGATTTGCTGACCTATGAATGGATTCACTCTTTTGAACATATTCCTTGGTTTGAAGATTTTAGGATTAAAGGAGCGTCAAACCTCCTTCTTCAAGAAATAAGAGTCGCTGGATTTGGCGCTGGCATCCCTGAGAATAAAGGGCATGTAAGTGTTAAAGACGGCATGGTGGTCATGACAGAAATAGATGAATTTTATGATCACATTCAATGGCTAAATTCGCATACGGCACTACAATATATCGCAATTAATAATAGTGAGATTATTAGAGGCACCCAAATGCCTCATCATGAACCTATAGAACTGAAGATTGAAAGGAGGTTTCAACTATGGCGAAAGCCTCGTTAAATAAAGATAAAGCATTAAGCGCAGAAGTAG